>CABUUG010000034.1 GCA_902494605.1 uncultured Collinsella sp. | reverse complement strand
GGCGCCAACGTGGTGTCGTCCTATCACACAGCCGCCACGGTGGTGGATGCGAGCATTTTGAGTTTGGGCCTGGCGGGGTTTGCCACGATCGGCACCGGCTTGGTTGCCATTCTCATTCCAGGCGCCGAGGTTGTCGGTAGCGATATCATCGATACGGGAACCCAGATCATTAAAACGCGTAACAAGTTTGCCAAAAGCGCGGCAAAGGGCCTGCAAAAGATTGAGACCGCCTTGCCGTACCTGGTTGCCGCGCGTGCCATGCAGGCAGTATCGGCGCAGGATACCGACGGCGTGACCTATACCGGTACGGCGCTTGCCGTGCCCAGGACATCCGAGTCGGATTTTGTTGCGCTCGAAGGATCCGAAATCTCGACCGATGCCATTAAAGATGCGTCGGAAGATCTGGAGCGCGCGGCCGAGGAGCTACAAAAAGCATCGGAGGAGACGGCGAAGGCCAAAGAGCGCGCCTGGCTAGCGGATTGCGGTGGATCGGATAAAGGTTCGGTCGGCAGCTGTTCGTGTATGTGGGAGCGCGCAAAAAGCCTAACGGATCTCTCCGGTGTTCATAATCCGCATTACTCATCGAGCATTACGTGGGAGCCTCAAGTTGCTCTTGATCGCTCGAAGGACTACTACCATCGGCGTCTGGCAAATGAGAAGCCCCAAGGCTCGAGTGTCGAGATGAAGGCAGAGTCTGCGGCGCGTAAGGCGTTTTATACCTATGCGAGCGCGGAAGTCGATCGGGCATATATAACCGAGAACGGAGACAGGGTTTCCTCCTATATTCCGCTGCTGCCGCGCAACTCTGATGAGGTTCGGGCGACGGAACTCTATACCGATGCGGTGTGGCCGACGAGCGTGAACGATGGCAAGGCGTATCTGCATTACGGGACGACCTGCCCTAGCTATAAGAAAGGAACGCCGAGCGGATTTGCTTCGGTTGCCGATTACGATGGGCAAGATAAATGCAGCAAATGCCATTTTGGCGTTTCGTCGCTTGGTGCTGTTGCGGCGCCTTCAACCTCTATCGAAAACGGCTTCGAGTATCACTTTGACAAGTTTAAAGACGCCCTGGAGGACTACGTCGACTGTCGCAACAAGGAGCTTGAGCTCGAGCGTCAGACCGAGGACGAAGCCGACCGTGCGGGCAATGCGTTCGATACCGCCATCAAAGAACTATCCGGTGAGCGTCCGCGCATCGCCCCGCCCGGTCGCAACGGCGTGGTCGCCTTTGCGGTTTCGGGTGCCATCTCGAGCCCCGATGAGCTCAACTCTTCGTTTAACACGGCAGTCAGGCTTGGCGATCGCGGTGCTATCTCTGCCGCGGTGTTGGCGCCCGATGAGGCGACGGCGCAAAACAACGTGCTTTCGCGATTTTTCTCGACATTGAAGGAACGCTCGGGCGGCGTTGCCGGCGTGCTCGACGGCGTCATGGATGTTTGGGGACGGCTGCTCGTAGGATACGGTGATATCCAAGGTTCGGCCGACGAACTTATGGACGAGATGATTAAAGGCCTAGGAGGGGGCAGCGGCGCGTTGGGCTCCATCGCATCGTGGCTCGGCGATACCGTTTCGGCGTCCGTGGCGGCGTTGGGTCTGGAGCCGTGCGACTTGCGCCTGCGAAAGCCAGTGCTGACCGATTCCGCCAACGTCATTAAGAGTCCGGGGTCTGACATTGCTGGTTTCTCTCAAGCGCAAGACAAGCTGCGAGGTATTCCGTTGGGCGTGACCGATCCCAAGGCGCTTTGCGAGGCATTGGAATATCAAGTCGAACGCACCATTAGCGGTACGGTGTTCACGCTTGCGGAGATTCCTCTGCCCGGCGGCGGCTCCATCCCACTCACCGTCGATGTCGCCACGCTGGTTGGCGCTCTGGGCGGGGGGTCGTAATGAGTATCCGCATACGTCTGCGCGAGGAGCGCGCCCAGGCGACGGTGGAGATGGCAGTGGTTACGCCCGTTTTACTGGTGCTGGCGCTCATCGTGTACAACGTCATGGTCTTTGCCAGCGCTGTCGCGCGCTTCGACCGCGTGGTGCCCGACATCGTGCTGGCGCACGCTGTGGCGCCGGGCGGGGAGGGTGACGAGAGCTCTGCCGATGCCTCGGCGACGGTTCAGACTCAAATTCTGAATGCCATGGAAGGCTATGACTTGCAGATCGAAGTGTCGAGCGAGCAAGGCGCGGAGGCATCGGATGGTGGCCTGCTCTCCCTATCCGGTACGTTTAGGACCTACACCTGCACCATGCACTATGAGCCGTGGCCGACTTCTCTCAGCATCGCTGGCGTTCCGCTGGGGGCGCCGACAACGTTGTCGCACGAGCGTGCGGTGACGGTCGATCCATGGCGTCCGGGGGTGGTCATGTGACCGCGGTCTCGTCCTACATCGCCTACGCGCGGGCACTCAATAGGCTGGGTTGGACGCCGGCCGAGTTTGTGGTGGCGGAGTCGTTTGTCGTGCGCCTGCGCGGCATGCTGGGACGGCGTCCGGTTGCCGCCAACGGCCTGCCGCTCGTCATGGCGTTTCCACGCTGCTCTTCGGTCCATACGTGTTTTATGGCCTATCCCATCGACATCGCCTTCATCGATCGCGACGGCAATATCCTCGCGCGCTACGAAAACGTCCGTCCTTGGCACATGTGTTCCTGTCCCGGTGCCTGGGCGGTATTGGAACGCCCTTCAATCCTCGCTACACCTCCCGCCCTCCAACAAGTGCCGGCGTAAGAGATTGGCGACGGCGGACTTTCGTCATACGAAATTTGGTAAGATGGAGGAGAAGATGCATGGATGTTGAGATCCATCCGAACGCCAAAAAACACTTGACGGAAAAGCAGGTGCTTGGTGCCTGGTTCGCGGTTACTGAGTGCATTCGCCGCGAGTCGGAGGACGAGCCGCCGAGATGGCTTGCCATTGGATGGCTTCCAGATGGTCGAAGTGTGGAGCTTGTTGCGGTCGAACTAATTCGTGGATGGCTCATTATTCATGCCCTGTCTCCGGTTCAGAAGAAATTCTGGCAAGAGATCGAGCGAGCTCGGCAGAGGGGTCGATGATGGGCAAGACGTATACGGCCGCTAATGGTCAGGTTGTAACGGATGAAATGATTGACGCGTGGTGCGAGTCGTACGAGCGCGGAGAGTTTCCGGATGGCGAACACACCGTTGGTGGGATCGTGCGTGGACGGCCCCCGCTCTCAGGTGAGGGGACGGCAACGCTGTCGGTCAAGATTCCTCTGGGAATGAAGGAGGCCATTCGTCGACGGGCGGCTGCCGAGGGGATGACGCCAAGTGAGTTTGCCCGTGCGGCTCTGAGTGAAAAACTTCTTGCTGCCGGCTGATGCCTCTGACGTGCCGATTTATAGAACCGAGGCTGTGCTCAAAAACTTTTTTAAAATTCTCGGTTGACCGGAACGCGTCCTTGGTTATACTAATCAAGCCTTGAAACAAGGCACACCTCAAATGGCTGGGTAGCTCAGTTGGTAGAGCAGAGGACTGAAAATCCTCGTGTCAGGGGTTCGATTCCCTTCCCCGCCACCTTGAATTGACTAGGACCTCTGCAAAGGGGTCCTTTTCTTTTATCGAGGACTCTGCGGAAATTGCGTCCCGGAATTTGGCTTCAGAGTGGGATGCGCTTTCCGGCGCTTACTTCCGACGTGCGTGCACATCTCGGGCCCGCCCGCCCAGACATTCCTCCCGCTTTTGCGCCACTTTACAGACCGTTCGGTCGTCTGTCCGCACGCGCGGGTATACTCAAAACGATACTTTTCCTGTGCAATACGATGCAGGCTCGGCCTGCACGATCCGAAGGGGGCAGTGATGGAGAGGATACTCGGCGTTAATCTCTCTGGCTGGTTTATTCCCGAGCCTTGGGTGACCCCGTCGCTATACGCGGCGACCGGTGCATCCAACGCGGCCGAGCTGCAGGAGGCCATGGGCACCGCCGCCTATAACGAGCGCATGCGCCGTCATTACGAGACGTTTGTGAGCGAGGACGATTTCCGTCGCATGGCGCAGATCGGTCTCAATGCCGTGCGTCTGCCGGTGCCCTGGTATGCCTTTGGCTCGCAGGAGTCCGATGCGTCCTACATCTCGGTTGTCGACTACATTGACCGTGCGATTGAGTGGGCTGCCAAGTATGACATCCGCGTGCTGCTTGATCTAGCAACTGTGCCCGGTGGCCAGGGCGATTCCAATGATTCGCCCGCCACGCCAGAGGCTGTCGCCGAGTGGCATTCGTCCACCAACGGTCGTCATGTCGCGCTCGACGTGCTCGAGCGCCTGGCCGATCGCTACGGCGAGGCCGAGAGCCTGCTGGGCATTGAGCTGCTGGATACGCCGCAGATGAGTGTCCGCAAGAGCCTCTTCACCATGACGGATGGCATTCCGGCGCACTACCTGCGCAACTTCTATCGCGATGCCTATGAGCTCGTCCGTTCATATATGCCCGAGGATAAGATCGTCGTCTTCTCGTCGTCGGGGCATCCCAGCGAGTGGAAGCATTTTATGCGCGGCGCCAAGTACAAGAACGTCTACATGGACCTTCACCTGTACCATTACCGCGACGAATATGCGCTCGATATCACGAGCCCCCGCGGGCTGACGACGGCGATTTCGCGCAACAAGCGCGAGCTCAAAGAAGCGATTTCGACTGGGTTCCCCGTGCTGGTGGGCGAATGGTCGGGCGCGGCGATCTTTGCCAACTCGTCGGTTACGCCCGAGGGCCGCAATGCCTACGAGCGCGTGTTTATCGCCAACCAACTGGCTTCGTTTGCGCCGGCTGCCGGTTGGTTCTTCCAAACGTGGAAGACCGAGAAGCGCATTGCAGCATGGGACGCCCGCGCGGCGCTCGGTACGCTCGAGCGTGGCATGATTGAATAGGTTGATATGACGCAAAACAGCGCCCATACGGGCAAACTCTATGTGGTCGGCACGCCCATCGGCAACTTGGGCGACCTGTCCCCGCGCGTTGGCGAGGCCTTTGCCGCTGCCGATGTCATCTGCTGCGAAGACACGCGTGTGACGTCAAAGCTGCTGATGCACCTGGGCATTTCCAAGCCGCTTGTCCGTTGCGACGAGAATGTGATCGCCAGCCGCGCCGCCGGCCTGGTCGGCCGTCTGCTGGCGGGGGAGACCCTCGCCTTTGCCTCGGACGCCGGCATGCCGAGCGTGTCCGATCCCGGCCAGGCGCTGGTCGAGGCGGCACGTGAGGCCGATGTGCCCGTCGAAGTTATTCCCGGGCCCTCTGCTTGCGTCACGGCGCTCGTTTCGTCCGGCATTCCCTGCGAGCATTTTTTCTTCGAGGGCTTTTTGGGCCGAAAGCACGGTGACCGTGTGCGCCGTTTGCAGCGCCTTGCCGTGGTGCCCGGCGCACTCATCTTCTACGAGTCTCCACATCGCATCGTGGCGACGCTCGAGGCCGTGACGGAGGTCTTTCCCCAACGTGAGGTTGCCGTCTGCCGCGAGCTCACCAAGCTGCACGAGGAAGTCTTGCGCGGGCCCGCTGCCCAGCTTGCCGAGGAGCTGCGTGCTCGCGGCGAGGTAAAGGGCGAGATTGCGCTGGTCATCGCGCCGCCGAGCGAGGATGAGGAGGCCGGTGCCGTGCCGGTTGGCGCCGCGGCAGCGGATCCCGACGAGGCCCTGCGCGAGGATATCCGCGCCGCGCTCGAGGAGGGGGAGCCCGCGTCTGCGGTGGCCAAGCGCCTGTCTCAGAAGTATTCGCGCCGCAAGCGCGATGTCTATGCCATGGTGCTCGATATGCAATAGATGGAGGATATCCAGCCCTTGCGCTAGAATCATCCCCTGTATGCAACGTTTTTCTGGAGGACAAACCCCATGGATCAAAGCAAGCCTTCGTTCTTTATCACGACGCCCATCTACTACGTCAACGCCGATCCGCACCTGGGCACGGCTTATTCCACCATCATCGCCGACGTTCAGGCTCGCTATCGCCGTTCCGCCGGCTATAACGTCAAGTTCCTGACTGGCATGGACGAGCACGGCGAGAAGGTCGCCGAGGCCGCAGCCAAGCATGGCATGACGCCGCAGGAGTGGACCGACAGCCAGGCCCCGCACTTCAAGGAGCTTTGGAGCAAGCTCGAGATTTCCAACGACGACTTCATCCGTACCACCGAGCCGCGCCAGCATCATGCCGTGCAGTACCTGTGGGAGCGCATGAAGGAGTCCGGTTACCTGTACAAGGGCAGCTATGACGGTTGGTACTGCGTGCCCGACGAGACCTACTTTACCGATACGCAGGTCCAGAAGGGCGACGAAGAGTACGGCAGCGTCGGCCAGCACCTGTGCCCCGATTGCCACCGCCCGCTCGAGCGCGTGCAGGAGGAGTCCTACTTCTTTAAGCTCTCTGCGTTCCAGGACAAGCTGCTCAAGCTCTATGACGAGCACCCCGATTTTGTTGAGCCTGCGTTCCGCATGAACGAGGTGCGCAGCTTTGTCGAAGGCGGCCTCAACGACCTTTCCGTGAGCCGTACGAGCTTTGACTGGGGCATTCAGGTTCCGTTTGACGAGGGCCATGTGACCTATGTATGGTTCGACGCGCTGCTCAACTATATGACGGCCGTCGGCTACGGTGTCGACACCGACGAGGCGCGTGCCGAGCTGGCCTATCGCTGGCCCGCGCAGTTCCACATCGTGGGCAAGGACATCATCCGCTTCCACTGCGTCATTTGGCCCGCCATGCTCATGGCCATCGGCGAGGCCCTGCCCGAGCACGTCTTTGCCCACGGCTTCCTGACCGTGCGCAATGCCGAGACTGGCAAGGCCGAGAAGATGTCCAAGAGCCGCGGCAACGCCATCGCTCCGCAGGACGTTATCGACATGCTGGGCGTCGAGGGCTATCGCTACTACTTCATGACCGACGTCGTCCCCGGTACCGACGGCGCCATCAGCTTCGATCGCATGGAGCAGGTCTACAACGCCGACCTGGCCAACAGCTGGGGCAACCTCATCTCGCGTTCGCTCAACATGAGCGCAAAGTACTTTGATGGTTGCGCGCCCGCCAAGCCCGCGTCGTTCGATGCGTTCGACAACCCGCTGGCAAAGATCGCCGATGGCCTGGTCGAGCGCTACATGGCCAAGATGGACGTGCTCGATTACGGCGGAGCCAAGGATGAGGTCATGGAGCTCATCCATGCTGCCAACCACTACATCGAGGACTCCGAGCCCTGGGCGCTTGCCAAGGACGAGGCCAAGGCTGACGAGCTGGCATTTGTGATCTACAACCTGCTCGAGGCCATCCGCATTGCCGCTCACCTGCTGATGCCGCTCATGCCCCAGACTTCTGCCGAGGCCCTGCGCCGTCTGTCCTGTGAGGGCGAGGCCGCGAGCGACGACCTCAAGGGCATTTGCACTTGGGGCCTGCTTGCCGGCGGTCAGCCCGTCGAGAAGGGCGATCCGCTGTTCCCGCGTCTGGCGTAGAGACCGCGCGAGCGCCATATCGGCAATTTGCTGTTTAGATGTAAGGGCATGGCCGCAACGGTCCATGCCCTTTCGTTTCAAGACGCCGCCATCATGCTAAGGAGGCAACTATGACAACTTCGCCTTTGGCAAACCCCACGGCCACCAGGGAGCTGCTGGAGGAGTTTGGCCTTGCGACCAAGCATCGCCTGGGCCAGAACTTTCTGATCGACAACCATGTGATTGAGCGCATCTGCGAGCTTTCCGAGCTCACGGGCGATGAGCGCGTGCTCGAGGTTGGCCCGGGCGTTGGTACGCTCACGCTTGCGCTGCTGCAGGAGGCGGCGTGCGTCACGTCGATCGAGGCCGACCCCGAGCTCGAGCCGGTGCTCGACGCCCATGCCGCCGACTATGCCAACTTCCGCTTTATCATGGGCGACGCGCTCAGGGTGGGCCCGGAGCAGATTGAGCAGGCTGCGGGCGGTGAGCCGACGGTATTTGTCGCGAACCTGCCCTATAACGTGGCGGCGACGATCATCCTGCAGTTCTTCCAGACGATGCCTGCGCTCAAGCGCGCCGTCGTCATGGTTCAAAAGGAGGTTGCCGATCGCATTGCTGCAGTGCCGGGTAACAAGACCTATGGTGGCTATACAGCAAAGCTCGGCCTGTATGCACAGGTTACGGGTCGCTTTGAGGTGCCGCCGCGTTGCTTTATGCCGGCGCCGCACGTGGATTCGGCCGTCGTGCGTATCGACCGTGTTGACGGCGTGGTGCCCGAAGGACTCGATCGCGAGTTTGTGGCCCGCGTGATTGATGCTGCATTTGCTCAGCGTCGCAAGACCATTCGCAATTCCATGAGCGCTAACGGTTTTGCCAAGGACGTGCTCGATGCCGCCTTTGAGGCTTGCGGTATCGCACCCACCACGCGCGCCGAGACGCTCGATGTTGCCGACTTTGTCCGTCTGGCCCGGGAGCTAATCCATGACGCTTAATGCCGAACGCGTGACGTTTACCAAGAAAAAGAAGACGGTCGCCTGCCCGGAGCCGTTGGCACCGCTTGCCGACACGCATGCGCATCTGCTTTCGTTTTGGGGCAAAGAAGTGCCCGAGACGCTCGTGCGCGCCAAAGCCGCGGGCGTCGACCTGCTGGTGACGATGCTCGACCCCATCGCCGACAAGCGCAGCGTGGCGGACTATAGCGACTGGCTGGTGCGCGAAATTCTGCCGATGCAGGATATTCCGCAGATTAAGTATCTCGCCGGCGTGCACCCCTATGGCGCACCGGACTACACCGATGATATCCATGCCCAGATTGTGACTGCGCTCGACGATCCGTTGTGTGTTGGCATCGGCGAGATCGGTCTGGACTACCACATGGATTACGACGACGATATTGCGCCGGCGCCCCACGACGTGCAGATCGACTGCATGGCGCGGCAGCTGGAGCTTGCTGTACGCCGCGATGTGCCGGTAGAGCTGCACCTGCGTCATGAGGACGCGGACGAGGAGCGCACCTCGCATGTGGATGCGTACAACGTGCTGCGCGAGGTGGGTGTGCCCCAGGCCGGTTGCGTACTGCACTGCTTTGGCGAGGACCGAGCCACGATGGAGCGCTTTGTGGATTTGGGTTGTTACATCGCCTATGGCGGCGCGGCTACCTTTAAGCGCAACGACGACGTGCGCGAGGCATTCGCGGCAACTCCGCTCGACCGTATTTTGTTCGAGACGGATTGTCCCTATATGGCGCCGGAGCCCATTCGCGGTCTTGAGTGCGAGCCTGCAATGATTTCCATCACGGCAAACGCGCTGGTCAACGACCGCGTCGATCGTACCGGCGAGGACGCTGAAGCAATCGCTCGAGCCGGCTGGGAAAATGCCTGCAAACTTTTTCAAAAATAGTTCTTGCGTTCGCGGTGGCGCTCCGTTATTCTAATTCCTGCACGCGGGCGTGGCGGAATTGGCAGACGCGTACGGTTCAGGTCCGTATGGGGGCAACCCCATGAAGGTTCAAGTCCTTTCGCCCGCACCATTAAATGAAAGAGCTCCCAGCAATGGGGGCTTTTTTGTTATGGGCCCATCGCGGGGACTTGAACCTGCGAAGGAGCGAGCGTCAAGAAAACGCGGAGCGCTTTTAGCGAGCTGGCGAGGACGCCGGCAGGCGGCCGAAGCCGGTGCGGATCCGCGAAGCGGATACGCGGACGTCCTTTCGCCCGCACCATTAAATGAAAGAGCTCCCAGCAATGGGAGCTTTTTTGTTATGGGCCTCTTGTTGATGTCACGTTGCTGCTTCGTGCGGGTATCCTAATGCCAACGTGTGCCTATCAGAGGAGAGACCATGCTGTTTTCCGGTATCATCGCCGCCCTTACCAGCCTTTTGATTCCCATCATCATCCTGTTGCTGCTGCTTCCCAGCGCCTGCTATGTCGTTGAACAGCAGCATGCCGTGATCATCGAGCGTCTGGGCAAGTTCAACCGCATCGTCAACGCGGGCTTCCACATGAAGGTGCCCGTGATCGACCGCAAGGCTGCCACGGTGAGTCTGCGCACCATGAAAAACGGTTTTGGCATCGACGTTAAGACTCAGGATAATGTGACCATCGGCCTCGAGGTCTCGGCTCAATATCACGTGAGCTATGACATGGGTGCTGGCCCGGCGGATTCGGGCATCTACAAGAGCTACTACATGCTGCAGGAGCCCGTCGACCAAATGCGTGACTTCATCACCGATGCCCTGCGCTCTTCCATCCCCGTCTACACGCTCGATGAGGTCTTTGCCAAAAAAGACGATATCGCCAAGGACGTCAACGCCACCGTGTCCGAGCAGATGGCCGCCTACGGCTTCACCCTCGTGTCGACACTTATCACCAAGATCGCGCTGCCGACCGAGGTCGAGAACTCCATGAACGACATTAACGCCGCTCAGCGAAAGCGGGCCGCTGCGCAGGAGCTCGCCGAGGCCGATCGCATCAAGCGCGTTACCGAGGCGACCGCCGAGGCTGAGGCAATGGAAAAGGCGGGCGAGGGCATCGCCAACCAGCGCAAAGCCATCGCGCTGGGCATCAAGGACTCGCTCGAGATTATCCAGGAGACGGGCGTCGGCAACGATGAGGCCAACCAGCTGTTCATGTTTACGCAGTGGTCCGAGATGATGACGGAGTTCGCTCGCACGGGCAAAACCTCGACGGTCGTGCTGCCGAGCGATTTCTCACAGTCGGCCTCGATGTTCGAGCAGATGTTGACCGCCGGCAAAGTTCAGAACGAGTCGAAGGAGTAGACGCGCGTGAAATATACCGTTGTTTGCGTTGGCAAGCTCAAAGAGCGCTTTTGGAAGGACGCGTGTGCCGAATACACCAAACGCCTAGGCGCCTATGCCAAGGTAGATATGCGTGAGGTTGCCGATATCGATCCGGCCAAGGCGGGCGGTGTGGATGCCGCGCGCATCAAAGAAGGCGCGGCGATTCTTGCTGCCCTGCCACCGCGGGCACATGTGATTCTGCTGGCTATCGAGGGCAAGGAGCGTTCGAGCGAGGAGCTCTCGACCCATCTCGATGACCTTATGCTGCGAGGCAACAGCGACATCGCTTTTGTAATCGGCGGATCGGACGGCGTGAGCGATGCCGTGCGCGCCCGCGCCGACGAGATGCTCAGCTTTGGACGCATTACCTTGCCGCACAACCTGGCGCGCGTGGTGCTGCTGGAGCAGATCTACCGCGCCTGCAAGATTAGCCGTGGCGAGCCGTATCACAAGTAAGTCGGCAATACGAAACAATGGCGTGGGACAATGACTTTCGTTTTGAGGAACGCATCTGAGAGGACTGTTTGATATGAAGATCGGATTTGTCGGTTTTGGCAATATGGCGAGCGCTATGGCCGATGGCTGGATTGCCGCCGGTGTGGCCGCGAGCGACATGTGCGCCTGCGCGGGTCGCTACGATGCTCTGATCGAGCGTTGTGAGGCGCGGGGCATGGCCGCCTGCCATGATGCGGCGGAGGTTGTTGCCGCGTCCGATATCGTGGTTGCGGCGGTCAAGCCGTACATGATCGAGAAGGTCTTCGCTCCGCTCAAGGACGCTCTAGCCGACAAGGTTGTCCTTTCGGTCGCCTGGACTTGGGATAGCGCCAAGTGGGAGCAGGTCCTGCCGGGTGTCGCGCATATCTCGACGGTGCCCAACACGCCGGTTTCGGTGGGCGAGGGCGTCATCGCCTGCGAGAAGTCCTCTACGCTCAACGGCGAGCAGCGTGCCGTGGTGCTCGACCTGCTCGGTAAGCTTGGCACTGTCGTCGAGCTCGACACGAGCCTGCTGTTTGTGGGCGGTACCGTGGGCGGTTGCGCACCGGCATTTGTCGCCATGGCGATCGAGGCCCTGGGCGACGCGGCCGTCAAGCACGGTATCCCGCGCGCCGATGCCTATCGCATTGTGAGCCAGATGGTGCTGGGCACGGCAAAGCTGCAGCTTGCAACGGGGCAGCATCCTGCGGCGATGAAGGATGCCGTATGCTCGCCCGGTGGTGCCACCATCAAGGGCGTCGTCGCGCTCGAGGACGCCGGCATGCGCAGCGCCCTGGTCAAGGCCATCGACGCCACCCTCCAGTAAAACCCGCCATTTAGGGACAGGTTTATTTTGGCAGGTTTTTCCTGCGGTTTTGTTGCATGTACGAAAAGCGCCCCGCAACTGGCTCAATTCCAGTTGCGGGGCGCTTGCGTTTGCCCAGATAAAACCGACCAAAATAAGCCTGTCTCTTTTTGGCAGGCTAGTCCCAGAAGCCGTCTTCTTCGTCCTCGGACTTGGGGCCACGGTCGACATACATCTTATGGGTGCGCTTCTCCATTACAAAGGCAAGAATCGCAAACAGTAGGATGCCGCCGGCGAAAAGGATGGCAAAACCGGTGCGGGTGCCAAACAAAAAGGAAAAAACTGCGTCCATTGGGTGCCTTCTTGCGTAGTTGGGTTGGGTCGTAAACGCTCATAAGTATATACTTGCCCATACATGTACAAGGTTGCAACCTAAATGGAATGTATATCGCCGGAGGATCTAATGCTTGATATCAAGTTTGTTCGCGAGAACCCCGATGCCATCGATACCGCCATGGCAAATCGCCAGACGTCTTGGGATCGCGAGAAGTTCTTTGAACTCGACGACGAGCGCCGTGCCGTCATCACCGAGGTCGAGGAGCTCCAGGCCACGCGTAACGCCGAGTCCAAGAAGATTGGCGCCCTGATGAAGGAGGGCAAGAAGGACGAGGCCGAGGCCGCCAAGGAGGCCGTGCGCGCCGTCAACGAGAAGATTGACGGTCTGGCCGAGCGCCGCACCGCTCTCGAGCAGGAGCAGTACGACTTTATGGCTCACCTTCCCAACATCCCTTGCGAGGCCACGCCGTACGGCAAGGATGAGGACGAGAACATCGAGCGCCGTCGTTGGGGCACCCCGCGCGAGTTCGACTTCGACTTTAAGCCGCACTGGGACCTGGGCACCGACCTCGACATCCTCGATTTCGAGCGCGGCAACAAGCTCTCCGGCAGCCGCTTTACCGTTCTCGGTGGCGCCGGCGCCCGTCTTGAGCGCGCCCTCATCAACTTCTTCCTTGACACGCACACCAGCCGTGGCTTTAAGGAGTGGTGGCCGCCCATCGTCGTCAAGCGTCAGACCATGTTTGGCACGGGTCAGCTGCCCAAGTTCGAGGACGACGCCTATCACGTCTCGGGCGACAACTTCCTGATCCCCACCGCCGAGGTCGTGCTTACCAACCTGCACGCCGGCGAGGTTCTCGATGCTGATACCCTGCCGCGCCGCTACACCGCCTTCACCCCCTGCTTCCGCGAGGAGGCCGGCTCCGCTGGTCGCGACACCCGCGGCATCATCCGCCAGCACGAGTTCGACAAGGTCGAGATGGTCAAGTTTGCCAAGCCGGAGGAGTCCGACGAGGAGCTCGAGAGCATGACCGCCGAGGCCGAGTTCCTGCTTCAGCAGCT
Source organism: uncultured Collinsella sp. (assembly GCA_902494605.1). Lineage (GTDB taxonomy): Bacteria > Actinomycetota > Coriobacteriia > Coriobacteriales > Coriobacteriaceae > Collinsella. The sequence continues at coordinate 1,304 of CABUUG010000034.1, read as the reverse complement.
GGGCCTTCCGTATCGCGTGATTAGCCTGTGCACCGGCGACCTGGGCTTCTCTGCCCGTCAGACCTACGACATCGAGGTCTGGCTGCCGAGCTATAACGCCTACAAGGAGATCAGCTCCTGCTCTAACTGCGGCGATTTCCAGGCCCGTCGCGCCAACATCAAGTATCGCGACCCCGAGAACTTCAAGGGCTCGCGCTACCTGCACACCCTCAACGGTTCCGGCCTGCCGGCTGGCCGCACCATGGCCGCCATTCTGGAGAACTACCAGAACGCCGACGGCACCATCACGGTCCCCGAGGTTCTTCGTCCTTACATGGGCGGCCTCGAGAAGATCGAGCCGGTTGCGTAGGTTGCCTGCATAAGCGATTTGCAAGGGCGCTCCTTTCTGGGGCGCCCTTTTTGTGTGCGGAGCTTTACCATATCGCGCGGACAGCTCAATAGAAAACACACGAACAAACGTTCTGTATACAGGCATCCACCTGCTATTCTTTTGTTAAATAGAAGCGAGAGGAAGGGGATGCGATGGAGCTGTTTGATGATCGGGTGGTTTTGTTTGAGAGCGACGAGGGCGGGGAGTACCTGCTTGTAACGTGTGAGCCGTCTGGCATGGGCGACCTGGTGGTTCGGCAGACGAGTGAGGGTCCGTTGACACAATGGTGCTTTGAGGAGTCGCCGCATGTGGTCGAGACGTTTGTGGCGCACGAGGGGCTTGTGGCGCTGGAGCAATTCTATGGAGTTGGGACTTCCAACCAGGTCGCGCGCATGCTGAGTATCTCGTTTGCCGATTATGATTGTGCCCAGCGGGTGAGATCGCTCCTGAGGGAACTTGATGCCAAGTTCGACGTGATCGAAAAGCCAATCGATCGTACGGGGAACAGCGGTATATGCGGAGCAGCATGACAAAACTGCGTTCCACAAAAAAGTTTGAGATTGTGCTTGACTCCAATAAGCCAAAGTGGTTTTATATGTCTTGCGCTGCGGCGTTACCTCAGCTGGATAGAGGGTCTGACTACGAATCAGAACGTCATAGGTTCGAATCCTATACGCCGCACCAATTGAAATCGAAAGCCTCCGGCAACGGGGGCTTTTCTTTTACGTCGGCACTGCATGGATTCGAACCTCGGTCGAGGCGCGAGCATCTTAATCATTACTTCGTAAAATTTTTCCAAATTGTCGCTTGACCCATCGAGGGGTCACGTGCATAATAATCCGTGCGTTGCGGCGTTACCTCAGCTGGATAGAGGGTCTGACTACGAATCAGAACGTCATAGGTTCGAATCCTATACGCCGCACCAATTGAGTTT
>CABUUG010000033.1 GCA_902494605.1 uncultured Collinsella sp. | reverse complement strand
GCAAAAATGTAAACCGCGGCGGGTCCAAAATCGTATCCGTGATGGTAAACACATCGGAATCAAAGGCATCCTGCGGGTTTTTCTTCTTGAACAGCCCCATATCAGCCTCCCGTACTAGCATTAAACAACTCAAGCCGAATATAGCACCAATTTCAAGCCACTGCTTTATCGCATCGGTGCGTGGCGTCTATGGCTCGCCCAGCGGAAGAGTTCACGGACGAGGGCCGGGGTGCCTGCCGGCAAATAGCAGACACTCCGCATGCAATCTATGCAAACAAACAAGTACGTTTAGCTACATTCGGTAAGTTCGAGCACGCTGCCCTTAACGATAAGCGCCGGCTCCAGGACGACCTCTTCGGCACGCCTGCCGCCCCTACCGGCAAGACGCTTGGACATGCAGCCAAAAGCATGCTCCGCAAGGACACCAGGATCCTGCTCGATCGCGGTCAGCGCCGGCTCAAAGAGAACGTCGGCCGCCGAGTTGTCATAGCTTACGACCGAGATATCGCCTGGGATGCTCTTCCCCATCTCGTGCAAGCGCTTGAGCAGACCGAGGGCGATGTTATCCGAACTTGCGAACACAGCGGTGGCATCAGTTGCGAGCACCGCCTCCGAGGCCTCGTAGGCACTCGGAATGTAGTACTCGCTCTCAAACTCCAAACGTGCGTCGATAGGCAGGCCAACCTCGCGCAGCGCGCGCTCATAGCCGGCAAGTCGCTTACGCCCCGTATTGGAACGGCGCGCGTTAACCAAGCAGGCAATGCGACGGTGGCCCTGCTCGATCAGATAGCGGGTGGCCATGTAGCCACCCATCTCGTGGTCGAACATCACCTTGTCGCACTCGAGCCCCTCAATGGCACGATCGACCATCACGGCAGGGATAGGCAGATGGCTGACTTCTTCGCGCAGGGCGCGGTCGTCGGAGAACTCGTCGCCTACGACCAGGAAGACACCGTCGACGCCGCGCGTCACCAGCTGGCGCAGGAGCTCCAGATCGTCCTCGGCACTTCCACCCGAGCTGGTAATAAAGAGCGCATATCCGTCCTCGCGGCAGCGCTTTTCCAAGCTGCCGGCAAGCGAGGCAAAAAAGCGGCTCTCGATGTTAGGGACGATAAGGCCCAGCGTGCGCGACTCGCGCATGACCAGGCTACGCGCAATCTGGTTGGGAACATAGTGGTTGCGCGCCGCGACCTCTTTGATGAGCTTGCGGTTTTCTTCCGAGATTCGACAGGGCCGGTTGTTAAGGACAAGCGAGACCGACGAGGGGGAAAGCCCCACCTCCTGGGCAATCTGCTTGAGAGTAACTTTGTTGCCCATCTCGCTCCTTCCGAGTATTCGCGCAATCTCTTGAAAGTATAGCGACCGTCCCTCTACCTTGATGATAAACACTTTACCAATCCGGTAGACGGCTGTTTTATCGCCGCGATTGGCGCAAAGCAACCTAGCCCCTTTGCGCCATGTGATGCATTGGGGTCAGGTTACTTTGCACCAAATCCATCCGGGTGGGGTATATTGCATTCGATTAATGAAAACGACCACCATAAGGCGGATATTCGTATGCACGAAAATGACTTTTTTAACGAGGACCTGCTCTGCGCGCTCGCCGGTGTTGCCGGCGAGGACAACGTGCTCATGAGCGAGCCCATGCGCGAGCACACCACGTTTAAGATCGGCGGCCCGGCCGACGTCTTTGTCACGCCCGATACCGAGCAGGGACTCGTCGCCACGCTTGACACCTGCTACCGCTGCGATCTGCCGCTCACCATTGTGGGCAACGGTTCCGACCTGCTCGTCGGTGACAAGGGTATCCGCGGTGTCGTCGTGGCACTGGGCGAAGGCCTCTCTAACATCACCGTCGACGGCACGCATGTTACGGCAGCAGCCGGCGCGCTGCTTTCCGATGTCGCCGCGGCGGCAGCCGAGGCCGGCCTCACCGGCATGGAGCCCATCTCGGGCATCCCCGGATCGGTCGGCGGCGCCTGCTACATGAACGCCGGTGCCTACGGTGCCTGCATGGCCGATGTGCTGGAGTCCGTGCGCGTCTACAAACCCGCTCGCCAGCTCGACGACGGCACCCGCGGCAGCGGCAATATCATTGAGTTCGATGTCGATGAGCTCAACCTGGGCTATCGCAAGAGCCGCATTGCCGACGACGGTTTCATCGTGCTTTCGGCCACTTTCAATCTCGCCCCGGGCAACGCCGCGATGATCAAGGCCGACATGGACGACTACCGCCAGCGCCGCGAGGACAAGCAGCCGCTCGACATGCCGAGTGCCGGCTCCACCTTCAAGCGCCCCGAGGGCCACTTTGCCGGCAAGCTCATCATGGATGCCGGCCTGCGCGGCCATGCTGTCGGCGGCGCACAGGTAAGCGAAAAGCACTGCGGCTTCATCGTCAACGCCGACCACGCCACCGCCGCCGACGTCGACGAACTCATCCGCCACATCCAGACAACCGTCAAAGACCAATTCAACGTAGACCTAGAACCCGAAGTCCACCGAGTAGGCGAATTTTTATAAAGAGAAGGCCCCGAAAGGGGCCTTCACCATATTTATTCAGACAACCCAGTCCGGTGTGTCACGCCTTGGACCCGGAAGGTCCGGGGCTGGGGGCGAGGCATAAGGTTGGTCGCGAGTTCCGCACGCAAAGAAGGCCACTTAATGTGGCCTTCGTCTTGCGCAGGACTGCCCGAGCAGGCAATCAAATATATTGCGGGCGGGCACGCGGCCCCGTCGGCTTTACGACAGCGCAATACCGCCAAGCCAGCCCCAACGCACGCCAGAGCCAGTGCCATAGAAGCTAATAAACGAATCGAGCGACTTAGACGTAATGGCACCCTCGTTGCTCATAACGATGCCGCCGCCAACATAGATACCCACATGACCGTAGATAAGGCCCGGAGCACCCGTGCCGCTGTGCGAGGAATCAGCCACGATCATGCCCACCTGCAGCGCCGAGCGGTCGGAGCTATAGCACCATGCGTTAAACATATCGCAGGCGTTGCCGCCAAAGTAGCCAACGCCGGCGTTACGGAAGACATTGGTAACCCACGCCGCGCACCAGTTCTGACCCGGCGAAGGCGTGGAGTAGCACGCGTTGACGACGGCCTGCTGCTTGCCCGAGCCGGCATTCTGCTGCGGAGTTCCCGGCGCATACGATCCACCACCCGAGCTCGAACCACCCGAGTAGGAATTGTTCTTGTTCGCGGCGGCCGCGGCAGCGGCGGCCTTCCTGGCAGCCTCCTCGGCCTGGGCGGCAGCGAGAATCTCGGAATCGCGCTGAGCCATGAGCTCCTTGACATCGTCAGAGAGGCCGTTCAGAACCGTCTGGACCTCCTGCTGCTTGGCCTGCATGTCCTGCATCTGAGCAGTCTGCTGGTCCTTGAGCTTCTCTAAATCGGCTTTCTGCGACTCAAGCTCGGTCTTTTGCGCATCGAGCTCTTCCTGGATGGTCTGAATGTCCTCGATGGCGTCGCGGTCGCTCTTGTTGATCTTCTCAACATAGTGCGCATTAGCGACGAGCTCCTCAAACGAGCCAGAGGCCAGCAGCAGCGACAGGATGTTCGTGCCGCCGGACTTGTAGCTGGCGGCCACGCGATCGGAAAGGTCGTTGCGCTTCTTCTTGAGCTCGGCCTTCTTTTCATCGATCTGGGCCTGCGTGTCATCAATCTTGCCCTGGACATTCTCGATGTCGTTGAGGGTCTGGGCATTCTTGTTGGCCAGCGCCGCATACTCATTTGCGATGCTGTCGAGCTGGGCCTGAACCTCGTCGAGCTGGGCCTGGGCGGCATTCAGTTTATCGGTGGTTTCTTTGGAAGCCTCCGCCGCATGGGCGCGAGCGGGCAGGCCAAAAAGAACTGCCGCAGAAGCGGCGCCGAACAGGGCCTTGAGGGCAGTGCGGCGCGAGAGCTCCTGGGAAAGGATGGAATCGCTGTTTGGTGACATATGTACTCCGTTACATGCTTATTTATATGTCGCTCAACTCATACATATTAGCGTACATATGGCGCGTCCCAACGATTTCCACGAACGGCAGGAAACTGCAAGGTCAGCGGCTCGTAAGCAAATGCCAAAGATCAGGTTATGCGTACGCAAGCTCTTCTATGAGTACGTTAGCATAATCCTCTGCTTTTCCTACGGCGCATGATTTTGGCGTCCCTGCCTGCGCTATACTCCCCTCTAGAAGTGTTCCTGATTCGATAGGAGACTACATGTCCAAAGCACTCGACCCCAAAGACACCTGCGTCCTCGTTACCGGTGGCGCCGGCTTTATCGGCTCGCACACCGTCGTTCAGCTGCTCGAGGGTGGCTACCAGGTCGTCATCGTCGATGATCTCTCCAACTCCAGCGCCGTCGCCGTCGACCGCGTCAAGACCATCGTGGGCGACGAGGCCGCCAAGAACCTCACCTTCTACGAGGCCAACGTACTCGACCGCGATGCGATGAACAAGATCTTCGATACCCATCAGATCGACCGCGTCATCCACTTTGCCGGCTTTAAGGCCGTCGGCGAGTCGGTGAGCAAGCCCGTCGAGTACTACCACAACAACATCGAGAACACCCTGGTGCTCATCGACGTCATGCGCAACCATGGCTGCAAGTCCATCATCTTCTCGAGCTCCTCGACCGTCTACGGCGACCCGGACAACCCGCCCGTCACCGAGGAGGATCCTAAGAAGCCCGCGACCAACCCCTATGGTTGGACCAAGTGGATGATCGAGCAGATCCTTATGGACGTCCACACCGCCGACCCCGAGTGGGACGTCGTGCTACTCCGTTATTTCAATCCCATCGGTGCCCATCCGTCGGGCCTGATCGGCGAGGACCCCAAGGGCATCCCCAACAACCTGGTGCCTTATGTCGCCCAGGTCGCCGTGGGCAAGCTCGAGGCCGTTCAGGTCTTTGGCAACGACTACCCCACCCCCGACGGCACCGGCGTGCGCGACTACATCCACGTGTGCGATCTGGCCTCTGGTCACGTTGCCGCCCTTAACTGGATGAACGGCAAAACCGGCGTCGAGATCTTTAACCTGGGCACCGGCACCGGCACCTCGGTACTCGAGGTCGTCGCCGCCTTCTCCAAGGCTTGTGGCAAGGAGCTGCCCTACGTGATCCGCGAGCGCCGCGCCGGCGACATCGCTGCCAACTGGTGCGATGCCTCCAAGGCCGAGCGCATGATGGGCTGGAAGGCCCAGTACGACATCGCGGACATGTGCCGCGATAGCTGGAACTGGCAGAGCCACAACCCCAACGGCTTCGCCGACGCCGAGTAGCAAAAACCTACATACCGCTCTTGCCCCGATCTCACGTTGTGAGGTCGGGGCTTTTTCATGGCATGTAACCATTCGCCGAAAATCGACCAACTTTTTTATCTTGCCTGTACATGTTTAAACAACATGTTTTACAATAGGCGTATCGAATCAGAACATCGGAGGCGGACTGCACACCCATCGGCAGGCCGACCCCACAACAAGAAGGTTGGTGAGCGCATTCATGGAGCGTGCAAGCGGCGTCCTCATGCCCGTCTCATCTCTGCCCGGACCATACGGAATCGGCGGCTTTGGCTGGAATGCCTACGACTTCGTCGATTTTCTCGCCTCGTGCAAACAACATTACTGGCAGATTCTGCCCCTTACGACGACCAGCTATGGCGATTCGCCCTATCAGTCGTTCTCGGCCCGCGCAGGCAACCCCAACTTTATCGACTTTGCCGAGCTTATCGAGGCAGGGTATCTGGAGCAGCGCGATATCGATGGCGTGTATCTGGGATCCGACCCCAGCAATGTCGACTACGGTGCTATCTTTGGCGGCCGCCGTCAGATTCTCGACCGAGCCGCCGAGCGCTTTGCTGCCGACAAGCCGGCCGATTTCGATGACTTTATCCAGGCCAACGAGGACTGGCTCATCCCCTACTGTGAGTTCATGACCGTCAAAGAGGAGTGCGGTCTCAAGGCGTTTTGGGAGTGGCCCGCGGAGCTCCGCACCCGCGGCGAGGCTTCCGCCAAGGTCTGCGCCGACCATCCGGCGCGTATGCTCTACCACCAGATGACGCAGTACTTCTTCGATCGCCAGTGGAGCCGCCTCAAGGCCTATGCCAACGAGCGCGACATTCTCATCATCGGCGACCTGCCCATCTATGTCTCGCGTGACTCCGTCGAGATGTGGGCGACGCCTGAGCTCTTTAAGATCGACGCCGCCGGCAATCCCGTGAGCGTCGCCGGCACGCCGCCCGACCAGTTCTCGGCCACCGGCCAGTACTGGGGCAACCCCATCTACGACTGGGACGCCATGGAGTCCGACGGCTTCTCCTGGTGGGAGGGCCGCATTCGCGCCGCCCTCGACATGTACGACGTCATCCGCCTGGATCACTTCCGCGGCTTCGAGGCCTATTGGGAGGTGCCGTTCTCCTCACCCGATTCGTCCTACGGTTCGTGGACGCAGGGTCCCGGCCTCAAGTTCTTCAAGACGCTCGAGGAAAAGCTCGGCACGCTGCCCATCATCGCCGAGGACCTGGGCTTCCTCACCCCCGGCGTCATCGACATGCGCGACAACTCGGGCTTCCCCGGCATGAAGATCCTGCAGTTTGCCTTTGAGGGCACCAACTCGTACTACCTGCCGCATAACTACATCGCCAACACCGTCGCCTATGTGGGCACCCACGACAACGAGACGGCGCGCGGTTGGTTTGAGGGAACGGCCACCCCGCGTCAGCGCGAGCAGGCAGCCCTGTACACCCATCAGCAGGCCGGCGAACCCATGGCAGATGCACTCAATCGCACCATCGCCGCCAGCGTGAGCGACACGTGCATCTACACCATGCAGGACCTGCTCAACTTGGGCAACGAGGCGCGCATCAACACCCCTGCCACGCTGGGCGGCAACTGGACCTGGCGCATGCTCGACGGCGCCATCACCCGCGAGCTTGAGCACAAACTCACCGACTGGACCGAGACCTACTTCCGCATCCCGTCGGAAGCCGAAATCGAGCTTCCTCAATAGGAGCTACCGCGCCCGACCCCCCACCGTGCGGACGCGCTTGCTTTTCCCGCGCGAGGCCACCCCAATCCCCTCGCGCGGGCTTCTTATGAATTGCAGACATGAAACAACCCATCACAGGAGAAAACATGCCCCAAATTAACCTCATGGAACTCGCCGAGCAGTCTTTTGGCACCTCACTCGAGCAGCTCGACGACCGTCGCATTTACAAGCTGCTGGTCAAACTCGTGCAGGAGCGCTCCGCCGCCTGCCCGCTCAACAACGGCAAGAAAAAGCTCTATTACATTTCCGCCGAATTTTTGATCGGCAAGCTGCTCATCAACAATATGATCGACCTCGGCATCTACGACGAGGTTAAGGACCAGCTCACCGCCGCAGGCCACGACCTCAACAAGATCGAGGAGTTCGAGGTCGAGCCGTCGCTCGGCAACGGCGGCCTGGGCCGCCTGGCCGCGTGCTTCCTGGATTCCATCGCCACGCTGGGCTTGACCGGCGATGGCGTGGGCCTCAACTATCACTACGGTCTGTTCCGTCAGCGCTTTGTCGACAACCAGCAGAAGGCCGTCCCCGACGAGTGGCTCGGTGAGCAGGACATCCTAGTCGACGATGACCGCTCCTACACCGTCGAGTTCGGCGATTTTGCCGTTACTTCCAAGCTCGTCAACATCGATGTGCCCGGTTACGGCCAGCCCACCAAGAACCGCCTGCGCCTGTTCGACCTGGCGAGCGTCGACGACGGCCTGGTCCCCGGCAGCTCCATCGACTTCGACAAGACCGAGATCGCCAAGAACCTCACCCTGTTCCTCTACCCCGACGATTCCGACGAGCAGGGCCGCCTGCTTCGCATCTACCAGGAATACTTCATGGTGAGCAACGCCGCCCAGCTCCTGATCGACGAGGCCATCGAGCGCGGCAGCAACCTGCACGATCTGGCCGATTACGCCGTGGTCCAGATTAACGACACGCACCCCACCATGGTCATCCCCGAGCTCATTCGCTTGCTCACCACTGAGCATGGCATCGAGTTTGACGAGGCCGTGACCATCGTACGCTCCATGGTCGCCTACACTAATCACACGATTCTTGCCGAGGCGCTCGAGAAGTGGCCGCTCGCCAGCCTGCAGAAGGTCTCCCCTGCCATCGCCGACATTATCGTCAAGCTCGATGAGATCGCGAAGGCCGAGCACGATGACCCGCGCGTCGCCATCATCGACGAACACGATACCGTCCACATGGCCCACATGGACATCCACTTTGGCTTCTCCATCAACGGCGTAGCCGCCCTCCACACCAAGATCCTGGAGGACACCGAGCTTCATCCGTTCTACGAAATCTATCCCGAGAAGTTCTCCAACAAGACCAACGGCATCACCTTCCGCCGCTGGATCCATGGGGCCAACCCCGCGCTCGCCAGCCTGCTCGACGATGTGATCGGCACCGACTGGCGCAGCACCGGCGATCTGAGCAAACTCGCCAAGTTCGCCGACGACAAGGACGTTCTTGAGCGCCTGGCCGCCACCAAGGTCGAGGCCAAGGCCATAATGCGCCAGTTCATGGCGCTCGAGCAGGGCGTGACCATTCCCTCCAACGCCATCATCGACGTCCAGGTCAAGCGCATCCACGAGTACAAGCGTCAGCAGATGCTCGCGCTCTACATCATCTGGAAGTACCTCGATATCAAGAACGGCAACAGACCTAAGCACCCCGTCACCATCATCTTTGGCGGCAAGGCGGCGCCTGCCTACACTATCGCGCAGGACATCATCCATCTGATCTTGACGCTGTCGCAGTGGATTGCAAACGACCCCGACGTGGCTCCCTACCTGCAGGTTGTCATGATCGAGAACTACAACGTCACCGCCGCCGAGCGCGTGATCCCCGCCGCTGACATCTCCGAGCAGATCAGCCTGGCCTCCAAGGAGGCGAGCGGCACCTCCAACATGAAGTTCATGCTCAACGGCGCCCTAACCCTGTGCACGCTCGACGGTGCCAACGTGGAGATTGCCGAGCTCGTGGGCGACGAGAACATCTATACCTTTGGTGCCTCTTCCAAACAGGTCGAGCAGCTCTATGCCGACGGCACCTATGACGCCGGTGTGCTCTACCGCAAGCCCGGCATTAAACTGCTGGTGGACTTCATCACCAACCCGGCCTTTATGGCGACCGGCAATACCGAGCGCCTGCAGCGCCTGCACGATGACATTAAGGGCAAGGACTGGTTTATGGCCCTGCTCGACATCGAGGAGTACATCCAGACCAAGGAGCGCGTGTTGGCCGACTACGAGGACCACGACGCCTGGATGCGCAAGACGCTCATCAATATCGCCAACGCCGGCACCTTCTCGTCCGACCGCACCATCTCCCAGTACAACGACGAGATCTGGCACCTGAACTAACTTCGCTTCCCTTACCCATCCTCTTGAGAAACGGAGTCGTGGCAACACGGCTCCGTTTTTTGTGCCCGCACGTTACCCTGTGACCCGACTCGACCGAAGAATCTCGATCCGTAACAGCTACTCGGTAAAAACGGCCCCAGCTGTTACAGATTGAGACATACCGGCCCCTCCCCTTGGGTTTATCTCAATCTGTAACATCTAGCAGCTGAAATTCGCCTTTGGTGTTACAGATTTAGATGAAATAGTTAGCTCGGCGGAACCGTCTCGATCTGTAACATCTAACGTCCGAAATCGGCCCTACCCGTTACAGATCGAGACAAACACCGGCCAGACAACCCCAACACAAAGAAAGGCTCCCCTCTCGCCCAGCGGACGGGAGGGGAGCCTTATATGTGACCGCGGCAAAAGGATGGCAATACCGCAGTCGCCCAAAGGGAGGGTCCGGATGCACCGGGCCTAGATAAGGTTCTTGCCAGACACCTTATCGAAGAGATGGGTCGCGTTCTTCTCGAACTTGAACCAGATGGTGTCGCCAGCCTTGAGCGCGCCCTTGGCCTCGAGGTCGACGACGGGGATAATCAGGACAAACTGGCCGTCGGGAGCGGTCACGTGGACATGCTCGGTCGAGCCCATGAGCTCGGTCACCTCGACGGTGCCCTGGAGCGCACCCTCCTCGTCCTTGTCGGCAAGCAGGATCTGCTCGGGACGCACGCCGGCCGTAATCTCCTTCACGTCGCCGCCGTCCCAGTTGAGGGCAAGCTGAGCGCAAGTCTCGGGGGCGAGCGCCACGTTCATATCCTCGGTCTTGACGGTAAAGCCATTGCCCGAGCGCACCAGCTGGGCATCGAAGAAGTTCATCTGCGGCACGCCGATGAAGCCGGCGACGAAGATGTTCGCGGGATGGTTGAAGACCTCCTGCGGCGTGGCGATCTGCTGGACAACGCCGTCCTTCATGACCACGATGCGGTCGCCAAGGGTCATGGCCTCGGTCTGGTCGTGAGTAACGTAGATAAAGGTGCCCTTGATTTCGTGACGCAGCTTAATGAGCTCGGCACGCATCTGGTTACGCAGCTTGGCGTCCAGGTTGGACAGCGGCTCGTCCATCAGGAAGACCTTGGGGTCACGCACGATGGCGCGGCCGATAGCGACACGCTGACGCTGGCCGCCCGAAAGCGCCTTGGGCTTACGGTCGAGGTACTCGGTGATACCCAAGATCTCGGCAGCGGAGCGAACCTTACGGTCGATCTCGTCCTTGGAGACCTTCTTGAGCTCAAGCGTAAACGCCATGTTCTCGTACACCGTCATGTTGGGGTACAGAGCGTAGCTCTGGAACACCATGGCGATGTCGCGGTCCTTGGGCGCCACGTCGTTGACCCGCTTGCCGTCGATGAACACGTCGCCCGAGGTAATGTCCTCCAGGCCGGCGACCATGCGCATCGTCGTGGACTTACCGCAGCCAGACGGGCCAACGAGGACGACGAACTCCTGGTCGTGAACGGTGAGGTTGAAGTCCTCTACAGCGAGCACACCGTCCTCGGTAACCTTGAGGTTGTGCTTCTTCTCCTCGGTCTTCTTCTTTTTGCCAAAGAAGCCCTTCTTTTTGGACTCGGTGTTGGGATACACCTTCTGAACATGTTTGAGAACGATCTCGGCCATGTCTCTACCTTTCGATATGCGGCGCCGCGCTGAGGGGCGCCGCAGAAACTTGCAAAACAGTTACGGCATCAGCCCTTGACGGCACCTGCCACCACGCCGTCGATGATGTACTTCTGACAGAGGATGTACATGATAACGATGGGGATAACGACCATCATGATGCAGGCCATCATGGGGCCGAGCTCGACGTGGCCGTAGCCGCCGCGGAAGTACTGGATCAAGATAGGAATGGTCTTGTACTTGGTGGAGTCGAGAGTGAGGTAGGGCAGCAGATAGTCGTTCCAGACCCACATGGTCTCGAGGATGCCGACCGAAAGATAGGTGGGCTTCATGATGGGAAGGACGATCTTAAAGAACACCTGGACCGGGTTGCAGCCGTCGATCATGGCCGCCTCCTCGATCTCGAGCGGGATGTTCTTTACAAAACCAGCGAACATAAAGACCGCCAGGCCCGCGCCAAAGCCGAGGTAGATAAAGCAGATGTTGAACGGCGTGTTGAAGCCGATGCGGTCCGCCAAATTGGACAGCGTGAACATGAGCATCTGGAAGGGCACGACCATCGAGAAGACGAACAGGTAATAGAAGAAGTTCGAGATCTTGCTGTTGACGCGCACTACGTACCAAGCACACATGGAGCAGCACACCAGAATCAGCACGACCGATGTGACCGTGATGATGAGCGAGTACATAAATGCCGAGGCAAAGCCCTGCTCGTTAAGGGCGTGCATGTAGTTTGCGAGGCCGTTGAACGTCTCGGGCGTGAGCAGATCGAATGCCGTGGTGGTGCTGATTGCAGTTGCCTTTTTAAAGGAATTGAGCGCAATCATGAACACGGGGTAGATCCACGCGAGCGACAGGATCGTAAAGAAAATCGAGAGCGCGCGGTTGATAACCTTATCGCGTTTCATTACTGCTGCACCTCCTTGGACCTCGTGGCCTTAAGCTGGATCATGGAGATGGCCACGACCAGGATGCAGAAGATAACCGCCTTGGCCTGACCAATGCCCTGCCATGCGATACCGGCACGCGAATAGAACGTGTTGTAGATGTTCAGGGCGAGCATCTCGGTGGAGTGCGCGGGGGCGCCGCCGGTAAGGGCGAGGTTCTGGTCGAACAGCTTAAAGCCGTTGGTGATGGACAGGAACAGGCAGATAGTGATGGTCGGCATCAGGTTAGGGATCTTAACCTTCCAAAACGTCTGCCATGCCGTGGCACCGTCGACCTTGGCGGCCTCGATGTAGTCGGACGGAATGGACTGCAGACCAGCGATGTAGATGATCATCATGTAGCCGACCTGCTGCCACAGGGTCAGGATGATAAGGCCCCAGAAGCCAGCAGCAGAGTTAAGGGCGATGAGCTGGGCGCCCACGTTGGAGAGCAGGCAGTTGATCAGAATCTGCCAAATGTAGCCCAGCACGATGCCGCCGATCAGGTTAGGCATAAAGAAGATCGTACGGAAGATGTTGGTGCCCTTGAGCGCTTTGCGGGTGAGCGCCTGCGCGATGGCGAGGGCGATCACGTTGATGAGCACCGTCGACAGGAAGGCAAACGCCACGGTAAAGAAGAACGACGTGGAGAACTGCGGATCGGACAGCGCGCGCACGTAGTTCTCGATACCGACAAAGTGCGCGTTATTGATGGTAATAAACTGGCAGAACGAGAGATAGAAACCCTGGATAAAGGGGATCACGAACCCGATCATAAACGCCAGACACGTGGGCAGCATAAAGAGCGGCCACCAGCGCTTGAGTGCTTTGCCCATAAAAGGGTCCTTTCAATATGCAGGGGGCGGGCAAACCTACGTCTGCCCGCCCCCTGTCGCTAATCAGATAGCTTGGGCAGCAACTGCTTACTCGGAAGCAGCCTTCTCGGTCTTCCAGCCATCGACGAAGGCGTTCTTGACGCCGTCCCACTTGCTGTTATCGGCAGCGTAGGCAATCAGAGCCTGCTTGAGGTTCTTCTTCCACTCCTCAGAGGGGATGTAAACGAAGTCCCAAGCGACGGTCTTCTTGCCGTCCTTGGCCATGGCAACGGCCTGCTGCGAGAAGACGTTGGTGGTCTCCTTAGCGCTCTTGAACGGGGCAGTCAGACCCATCTTGTCGGCGATGATGCTGGTCGGGGTGTCAGCGGTGACGCACCAATACATGAAGTCCTCGGTGGCCTTCTGGGCATCCTCGGAAGCCTGGGAACTGACGCACCAGTAGTTCTCGCCGCCGGAGCACAGGCCCTGGTTCTCCTCGCCGTCAACACCGATGTAGATCGGCATCATGCCAATCTGATCGTCGGTCATGCCGGCCTTGACGAGGTCAGAGTAGGCCCAAGAGCCGTTCTGGTAGAAGACGGCCTTGCCGGTTGCGAACTCGTTGGTGGCGTCGTCGCCGGTCTTGGAAGCAAGCTGCGAAGGATCGCAGGTGGAGTCGGTGATGTACAGGTCGAAAATCTGCTTGAAGTTGTCGAGATACTCGCCCTTGATCTCGTCGTCCTCCTGGTTGTGCTCCTTCTCAAACTCGTAGTAGAGCGGCATGTTGGCAAGGTGGGTGGTGTAGCGCCAGCTGGAGGAGTCGTCCATGCCGGCGGAAGTGAAGGCACCCTCGACACCAAGCTCGTCCTTGCGGGCCTGGATGTCATCGGCACAAGCCTTCAGCTTGTCGAAGGAGTTGATGTCCTCGGCCTTGTAGCCAGCCTTCTCGAGCAGCTGCTTGTTGTAAATAATGCCGAAGCTCTCCTGAACCCAGTCGATGCACACATCCTTGCCGTCGGACTGCAGAGCCAGGGAGTCATCAATGAGCTCACCGCGGAGCTTGGTATCGGACAGGTCGGCGCAGTAATCCTTCCAGTTCTTAAGACCGGTGGGGCCGTTGACCTGGAACAGGGTCGGAGCGGAGCTCTTGGACATCTCGGACTTAAGCTTCTCCTCGTAGGTGTTGGAAGCGGCGGTCACGATCTTGACCTCGACGCCCTTCTCCTTCTTATAGGCCTTGGCGATCTCCTTCCACTCCTTGTCGACCTCGGGCTTGAATTGGAGGAAGTAGACCTCGGCAGCGTCACCAGAAGCAGAGGAGCCGGAGCCGGCAGAACCACCGCAACCCACGAGGCCCAGACCAAGAACTGCAGCCGCGGAACCAGCAAAGCCCAGGAACTGCCTTCTGCTCATTTCGTTCTTCATTACAATCCACCCTTTCACACCGTGGCGGCACCCTTTGCCGCCGCCTTCGGAGATTGGCTCGGGGACTTTGCCCCTTTTGCTGATTTGAACGATACGCCATTTGGCTAGTTGTTTGAACAAGTATTACTAGAGCGGTAGAAAAACTTCGGTGAACGGTAATTTCAACTTGATACTTGACAAGTTTTGTATAAACAATTATTTGTTATCTAATGCAGAGAAAACGCCCGGTCA
Source organism: uncultured Collinsella sp. (assembly GCA_902494605.1). Taxonomy (GTDB): domain Bacteria; phylum Actinomycetota; class Coriobacteriia; order Coriobacteriales; family Coriobacteriaceae; genus Collinsella. Next base: position 325 of record CABUUG010000033.1, on the reverse strand, counting down.
AGCCGATGTACCGTCGGTTTGACCGGGCGTTTTCTCTTTGAGGGCATGAGTCTCGTCAGGCTGCGAGCTAGCCGGCTATCGCTTGGAATTGACGCGGTAATGGAAGATCTCGGGGTGTGTGCGAGTGTGCGTCACCTCAAACAAGATGCCATCCGAGGTGTACGACTGACTCTCCATGACGGCAACGCAGTTGTATTTGCCGAGGTCAAGATAGCTGCAGTCCTCATCGTTGGCGAGCTCGACACTCACCGTACGACGGCTCGCCATCACTTTGACACCGCGCTTGTGCTCCAGATAGCCGTAAATAGAATCTGCCGCGATCTCG
>CABUUG010000032.1 GCA_902494605.1 uncultured Collinsella sp. | reverse complement strand
GTCGGCCAAAACGGCGCCGGCAAGACCACACTCACCAAACTGCTCACAGGCCTGCTTAAGCCTGCCTCGGGCAGCGTGCGCGTCACGGGACTGGATACCGCAGCCGTTCCCACGAGTCGCATCGCTCGCGAGGTCGCGACCCTCTTCCAAAACCCCGACCGCCAGATTTGCAAGGACACCGTACTCGACGAGGTCGCCTTTGGCTTGGAACTGGGCGGCATGGACCGCGCCGAGGCGCTGCGTCGCGCCCAGCTGGTCATCGACCGCTTTGGTCTGCCCGCCGACGAGGCACCGTTCTCCCTTTCGCGCGGCCAGCGACAAATGGTGGCGCTTGCCTCCGTCGTAGTAGTTGAGCCCAAGATCGTCGTGCTCGACGAGCCCACGAGCGGCCTTGATTACCGCGAGTGCATGACCGTCATGGAAACGGTGCGCACCATGGCCGAGCGTGGTTGCGCCGTTATCATGGTCTGCCACGATATGGAAGTCGTCTCGGATTTTGCCGAGCGCATTGTGGTAATGGCCGACGGTCGCATCCTCGACCGCGGCCGCACGCACGAGCTATTCTCGAACATCGATCTCATGCGGCGTGCCTACGTGGAGCCTCCCCAGGTTATTGAACTCTCGCGCCGTCTGGCATCTTCCGTCTCGCCCGCTTTTGCGCAGGTGAGCGAGGTCACCGATGTCGTTCGAATTACCAAGGAGATGGTCCACCGTGGTTAACGTCATCGACTACATGCCGGGCGATACGCTGCTGCATCGCCTGAATCCCGTCGTCAAACTGGGCCTCGCCGCCGCCATCATCGTCGGCATCTTCTTGTCCGACACTTACGTGGCGCTGTTGGGCTTTTTGGCACTCACCCTTGCGCTGGGTGCCTATGCCGGCGTCGTCGACCGTCTGCTCTCGCTGCTCAAGTTGCTGATTCCGCTCGCGCTTATCATGCTGGTGCTCCAGCTGGCCTTTGTGCGCGATGGCAACGTGGTGTGGGGCTTTATCACCGACACAGGCCTCATCACAGGATCGAAGGCCTGCCTGCGCCTGCTGGGTGTGGCGTTACCACTCATCCTCATGCTCATGGTGACCAAGCTCAACGACCTTGCCAACGCCTGCGTCGAGGTGCTGCACGTGCCGTATCGCTATGCCTTCACCTTTACCACGGCGCTGCGCTTTGTGCCGGTGTTTGGTCAGGAGATGAACGCCATCATGGAAGCGCAGACCGCACGCGGCGTCGAGTACGACACCAAGAACCCCATCAAGAAGCTTAAGCTCATGCTGCCACTGTGCGTGCCGCTGCTCATCTCGAGCGTGGGCAAGACCGATGCCACAGCCTTGGCGGCAGAACAGCGCGGCTTCTATCTGCGTACGCGCGCCAGCTCGTACAAGCGCTACCCCATCAAGGGCCTAGACATCGCCGTGCTCATCGTCAGCATCGCCCTCATCGCCATCGGCTTTCTGTTCTAGTTCACCACCGACAGCAACCGCCCAACGCAAAAGGCCTCGGCTCGCACCAAACGAGTCGAGGCCTTTACTGTTTCACCAGATAAAACCTACCAAAATTAACCTGTCCCTTTTTTAGCGGGTCGGAAGCTAGAGGCGGTAGGGGGCGCCGCTGCGGATGATGGATTCGCGCACCAGGACATCCATGGCGTCGAGGGTGATCTCGGGCATCTCTCGGTACTTCTGTAGCACCGATAGCTCGGTGCAGGCCAGAATGACGCGGTCGCAGCCGCTACGGGCGAACTCCCACATCACGCGGTCGAACTTATCCATATCGGGCTCACGTCCGGCCTTCACATCATCGTAGATAAGCGACATCACATCGTTCTGACGTTTCTCGCTGGGATAGACGACCTCAACACCCGCAGCCTTACATTCGCGGCCGTAGACGCCCGCGCCCACGGTTCCGTCGGTGCCCATGATGCCAATCTTGTGCACCGGCTCGGCCGGCATACTCAGGTTGGGGTCGAACTCGCACTCCCCCATCACCGCGCCGGCCAGAGCATAGCGCACCGACTCACGCGGCATGTGGATAATCGGCACCTTCGTAAACGACTGGATCTGGTCATAGAAGTAGTGCGACGTGTTGCAGGGAATGGCAATGTGCGCACAGCCCAGCGACTCGAGTGCCTGGGCGCACTCTTTCATGGTCGCCAGCAGTTTGGCATGCTCGCCGGTCTTAATGGCCAGCGTGCGGTCGGGCATGGTCGACTTGGAGAGTACCACCATGTCGATATGTTCCTGATCGCAGGCAGCAGCCGTATGACGCACCACCTGGTCGTAGTAATACGACGTGGCCTCGGCGCCCATGCCGCCGATAACTCCCAGCTTTTCCATCGCCGCCTCCTTGGTGACGCTTGCGCAATTGCGCGTATCATACCCGCGCCCGCCCGATGCAAACCGGACGGGCGCCGCGCTCATCTACTTGTAATACGTCTTGAACAGCTTAAAGTGGCGCAGCTTGGTGTGCCACATGCGCAGCCAGCGGTTAAAGACAAAGTCGCCCTTCATAAACGAAGGGTCGGCGCCCTTGCCTTCCTTGTCCAGGCGATGCACCTTAGCGCGCAGCTCGGGATCCTTGACGTACTTGTCGACGACGCCCATGGGGACGACCATCCACAGGGCCTCGTCCTGAGCCGTCACAAACTCCGGCTCAAACGGACGGTTGAACACATACTCGTCCACCACATACTTGGCAACGTTAAAGCCGCTGTTGGTAACGTAGTAGTTGCTGCGGCCCTGGCGCGTGTTGAAATCGAAGAACTTAAACGAGCCATCGCGCTCGTCGTACTTTACGTCAAAGTTGGAATAGCCCACAAAGTGAAGGTCCTCGAGCAACTTGCGCACGCCGCCCATGAGCTCGTCGTTGGGCTCGGTAATGATACAGGCATGGTTGCCGACACCGTGGGGCTGATGCTCCTCGAGCAGCACATGGCCCAGGCACATCATGCGGACCTTACCGTTGCGGTCGGAATAGCTGGTGAGCACGCGCATGTACTCGTCGTTGCCGGGCACGCGATCCTGCAAGATCAGGTCGTCGGTGTAGCCGCTGGCATACGAATCGCGAATGACCTGTTCCAGCTCGGCGCGGTCGGCAATCTCATAGGCCTTCTTCTGGCCCTCGAACTCATGCTGCCACCACATGATGCCGTCAGAAGGCTTCAGAATCATCGGGTAAGGAAAATCGATCTGGTCGAGCACTTCGGCAGGCGCCTCACCCTGGACATTGAGCATCGCCTTGGTAAAGGTAAACGTGTGCGGATAGGGCACGCCATGCTTCTCGCACAGCTCGTAGAAGATCTCCTTCTTCTGGCACTGCTCGAGCATGCTGTAGGGCGCGTAGGGAGCGACGATGTTATCCGCCAGCTCATGAGCATCCTTGGCTTGAGCCACGAGAGCGACATAGTTGTCGCCACAGCCCACAAGGACAATAGTCTTGTCGGCATGCGATTGGGCAATGCCGTTGACGGTTTTGAGCATCACGGGCATGGTGTCGATATCCACGTTGGGCGTGTAGTCGATAATCTGGCTGCGGTACGCGGGACCCGTCTGATACTTGCCAAAGACCAGACTCTTGACCTGGTACTCCTCGTAGAAGGCGCGCGCCACCGAATAGGCGTTGATGTCGCCACCAAGCAGCACGGGAATGAACTCGCGCTCTGTAAATTGCAATGCCATGGAAACTTCCTATCATGAACTGCCCACACAACGGGCGGTCTTTGCGCAACTGATTTATTCTAGCGTGCCAAGCCGCCGGCGCCCAAAGCTCCACCGTATCTATGGCAATCGACGTAATCGTCCAGCACGAAGACGGCGCCCACCGTTGTATGACAATGGGCAATGAACCTACCGTTGTTGTAGGATTCAGCGTATTGACATCTTCGAGCGAAAGGCGCACACGTGCCCCAAGACCATCCGACCGATAATCCCATCCTCAATGCCGCGAGGCGCGAGCTGGCGGAACGTGCGAAAGCGACCGCTCCCCTGTGCACGGCAAACGACGCCTACAACGGACCCGCCCGCATCGTCTCGATCAACACGTCGGCACACAAGGGCACGCGCAAGTCGCCCGTCGCCGATGGACACGACACCGTTATAGAGCAATTTGGCCTCGCCTCCGACGCACACGCCGGGCATTGGCACCGTCAGGTTTCCTTTTTGGCCGCAGAGTCCATCCAGACGGCGCAGGCCCGCGGACTCGATGTGCGCAAGGGTGACTTTGGAGAGAACTTCACAACCCGGGGCATCAACCTGCTCTCGCTCCCCTTGGGCACGCAGCTCAAGCTTGGCAGCGAGGTGCTTGTCGAAATCAGCCAAATCGGCAAGGTCTGCCACACACGCTGCGCCATCTACTATCTCGCCGGCGACTGCATCTTTCCCCACGAGGGCGTTTTCGGCGTGGTACTAAAGGGCGGAGAGGTCCATACCGGCGACGATATCCAGGTAGTCAAGCTCGGCGACGGCACCTGTTCGTTCACCCCCGCCGAGGCCCTCGAAGAGATTGAGCAGGCTCGCCAGAAGGGCACGCTGTAGTTATAAAACCCCACGTTGAGATGGCTTTTACAGCCCAAAACCCCTCTCAAACAGGGCTCTGTAACGTTAAAGTTGAACTCTATGGTTTCTCAACAATTCATCATAACTGCAGGTCAAAGCCAAAGCCTCAAGTTCAACTTGACCCTTTGGAACCTTTAAGGTTCAAGTTGAGGTCGAAAGCAGTAGTAGAATACCGTTCGAACCATAACCTACGATTGATTGCAGAGGGACTGGATGCAGCATTCGAATCATCGCACCGCAGCGCTCATTGCGTCGAAGCCGGCTCGTATCATCACGAGCGCCGCGCTCGCCGTTGCGCTGACGGCCACGCCGATGCTCTCCCCCGTTGCGGCGTATGCCGCCTCGCAGGCAACGCAGGACCAGCTTTCCGCAGCCCAGCAGAAGATCGAAGCCGCCACGAGCGCCTACAACGACGCCCGCACCAAACTCGATGACCTGCAAAAGCAGATTGACTCCAATGAGGCAAGCATCGAGGAAATCGAGGCCAAGCTTCCCGAGCAGCAGGCCAAGGCAAGCTCCGCCATGCGCGATCTGTACAAGTATCAGAAGGGCACCAATCCCATCGTGAGCTTCCTGGTCAACGCGCAGAGCCTGGGTGAGTTCATCACGACCTGCAAATACACCAACCAGATCACGAGCTCGAGCGTCGACGAGATCGAAGAGCTCAATAATATGCAAACCGAACTCGAGCAGAACAAGGCCGAGCTCCAGCAGGCCAAGTCTCAACTTGAGGCAGAGCAGAAAAACGCCGAGGATGCGCTGGCGCAGGCCCAGCAGCTCCGCAGCGAGGCACAGGCAAAAGCCGAGCAGGAAAATGCCGCCGAGCTTGCCAAGCTTGAGGCCGATAAGGCCGCTGCCGCCGAAAAGCTCTCGGGCGAGGGCGTAAGCGGCAGCAATTCCAGCAGCCAGGCCACCAACACCAACACCACCATCGACACCACGGTGAACAACGCCAATACCGGTAGCTCCGATTACGATTCGTTCATTAATGAGTGGACAGGCCGCATCGACAATTATCTCGCCGGCTCCCCCATGGCAGGCCAGGGCTATAACTTTGCCGTCGCCGCTTGGAATACCGGTGTCGACCCCCGTTGGTCCCCCGCCATCGCCTGCATCGAGAGCACCAAGGGCGCTTATTGCGCCAATTCTTACAACGCCTGGGGCTGGAGTGCCCGTGGCGGCGGTTGGCGCAGCTTTGGCAGCTGGAGCGAGGGCATCTCCGCTCACGTTGCCTATCTGGGCGCCAACTACGGCTCCACCCTTACCCCGGCAGCAGCCAAAAAGTACTGCCCGCCCACGTGGCAGGACTGGTACAACAAAGTCGCCGCTCAGATGAACCGCATCTAAGTGCAACTGCAAAGGGCCCCAATGGGGCCCTTTTCTTTTAGGTAGCGGAGGTATCGACGACGCCGGTCGCATTGGCAACCGCGACTATGACGATCATGCATAGGAGCAGCACACCCAATGCCTTGAGCCAGAGTTTCGCGAGTTTCTTGCCGCGATAGCTGTCGAGCAGTGCGAATCGCCGACGAAGACGACGCTTGTCGAACAGCGCAAAATGCATAAGCACCATAAGGCCATCGACAAAGAAAAAATACTCGATTATGAGAAGCCACGTCGGGTAGCTTTGGTTTGCTCCCGTGGGGTGAAAGACGGCAAAGTGACTTCCGGCAAAGAACACAAGCAGCGAGAAGAAGACGAGCGTATTCCAAATGCGCCCCAGAGACTCCGGAACGCGAGAGAACAGACCGCATGCAGTGGAGGCGGCAGGCCTAGGAAGCCCTGTGGGGTTCTGGAGCCCTTGGGGCGTCAACACCGTCTCCGAGGCCGGAGTACGGACAAGCACAGGCGCAGGAGGCCGCACGGGGCGACTTAGATCGTATGCCGCGCGCGTCGCCCGTCCCAACGCTTCCGCGCTCGCAAAACGCTTGGCCGGGTCGAGCGCCATCGACATGCAGACGACATCGGCAAGTGGAGTGGGAATGCCGCATGCCTCACATTGCTCGCGCATGTCGAGCCCTGGTTTAGGGTCGACTCCCGTCAAGCAAAAGAGCAACAGGGCCCCAAGTGCGTAGACGTCGCTGCGCACACTCGTCTGCCCAAACCCATACTGCTCGGGCGGCGCATAGGGCCGTGTCCCAAACTTGACGGTGTCGGCATCGGCGCCATCGTGCCATACGCGCGCGATCCCCAGGTCGATAATCACCAGCGATGAAAACGTCAGGCCGTCATCAGGCGTATAGTTGGCACCTGTCACGATGATATTCGACGGCTTGAGGTCACGATGGATCACCGGCGCCGACGTCTCCCCCGCCATTGCAAAACCGGCATGGAGCTCGCCCACGGCGTCGCAAAGGACAGGATACAATTCACGCGCATAATCGGGGGTGGCTCCCAGACGGTCCACCAGCGCCCCGAGCGTCTCCCCTTCGATGTATTCCATAACCACGTTGAGCTCGTCGCCCACACGACGACAATCGACGATTCTGGGCAGGTGCTCAAAACGCCTGCCTGCCCGCTGAGCGGCAAATAGACGCTCGTATGCCCCTCCGATTTGAGCCGAAGCATCGATGCGTTTACGGACAAAGGGGCCGAGCGAACCACCGCCGGTTCCTTCAAAGTACACGAGCTCGGTTGTTTCAACGGACGAGCGCTTAAGTACACGCTCCACGCGATAGCTGTCGTCGCGATCGAGCGACGCCAGGTGCTCGACAAGCGCTGCGGTCAGCTCGTCATCGGAATATGTTGGGGTCTGAGTATCCATAGCCTCCATCATAGCGCAGGGCGCAGACACCCCATGGCATCCGCGCCCCGTTCGTTTGCGTCGTTGTTCGGCAGCTCCGCCAGCTCAGATATCAACCGCTAACTCACCGTCTCCTCGCCAAAGCGATACAGCTCCTCGTTGACCTTTTGGAGGCTGCACCCGCGATCGATACAAAAGATGATAATCGCATCGCGACGGTCCTTGCAGTTAAGGACGCTTACCCCGGCAGCCGTCAGCGCACGGTTGGTCTCTTTGAGCGTCAGCGCCATCGCAAAGGCAATCTGCAGCACCTTATTGCGGCTCGGATGCCGCGCACCGGTAAAGATCTGATACCCAAAGGTCTCATTGAGATCGGCCATACGAACCACGCGCGAGCGCTCCAAGCCCTTTTCCTGCAGCAGCTGCTTCAGGTAGTCCGAAAGCGACGGGGCGGCAAAGTCGTGTTCTTTGATATAGCCATCGATGTTTGGCGCGTCGAGAAGCTCATTGAGCAACTCCTCGGTCAGCTTTTTATCGGGCATACGACTTCACCTCCCCCAGTGCATGCAACATGCTAGAAACCGCTTACGTCCGAACGCTCCCAGCTAGCAACCTGGTCGGGAGACACCGTACCCAGCGCCTCGAACTTCCAGGAGCCGCCCGCCTTCAGATGATTGGTGTTTGCAAGAGCCGTTCCAACCTGGTTGCCATCGGCATCGTACAGAACATATTCAATCTGAATGTAGCTCTTTTCCTTGTCCGTGTTATTGGTCAGCGTGCCCGTGATCTTATAGGTAAACTGATTGGAAGTGTCTTCAGCCTCGTCAGCAATGGTATACGGTTCTTGCGGTTCTTTTCGCTCCTCAGCCTGCTGTGTCGTCTCGGCAGGTTTTGCCGAATCGCTCGCAGACGAATCGGTTGAGTTGTCGCCCATAGAGCCCACGGCACCGACAATAACCAGCACCACGATGATGCCTAGGACAATCTTGCCGATCGGCTTCTTTCCCTCTTTTGCCATTATTCATCCTTCCTACGATCCGGCTACCGTGCCGGCACACAGCACATCGTAGGAAGGATTGAACTTGAATTCATTAGCTGAGAGCCAAGGCTGCGGTAAACGGCCAATGCAGTTATCCAAACGTTGAGCAAACGCACTTTGCGCAACCGTCTGCTGGCAGCGCATCAACCCACCGTGACGGATTCCCCGGTAAAGGCACTGATCATCAACAGGACAAAGAACACCAGGTAGCTGACACTCAGCAAGTACGCAATAATCAGGAAGACGACCCAGCCGACATTGGTTTTACCGTCGGCACGGCGTTGCTCGCGATTACGGCAAAGCCAAATCGTCACGCCAATGGCCACAATCAGCAACACGAGTGCCGCTGCTGCCAACCCGGCAAGCGCAAACATCACGCCAATGCTCACAGCAATAACCGGCAGCAGCAGCAAGCCGCAGCCACACCCACCGGGACTATAAACGGCAGACTGTCGGCATCGCCTCATCGTCACTCCATCACAAGCAATCGTTTGTAGACATCGAGGCCTTTGAGAAGAATCTCCTCGTCAAAGAGCATGGTATCGGTATGCAGAGCGCTCATCGCATAGGCTGGGCAGTCATCAGCGTCGATCGGGTTTTCTTGTCCTTCTGGCACGCCCGTGCCCAGCAAGAAGAACACGCCCGGCAGATGGCGCTGATAGAAAGCAAAGTCCTCGGCAATTAACAGCGGCTCGTCCACAAGTTGCAGCTCGGACAAGGCAGGCGCAATGCAGGCAAACAACTCGGGGTCGTTATCGACCGGTGGATAGCCCTCGGCGAAGTCGAGATCATACGTGCAGCCCGTTGCGGTGCACGCTTCGTCGAGCACACGGCGCACGCCCTCGCGCGCACGGTCGAACATAGCGTCTGTAAACACGCGCAAGCTACCAGCAACATGGGCCTCCCCCGCCACCGCATTGCAGACGGTACCGGCCTGCAGCAGACCAAACTTGCCGATACAGGGCTCGTCGGTGCCCAGCTCGTCCATCAGTTCGCGCTCGGCAACCAAAAACTTCGCCGCCGCCAACGCGGCATCGTGCGACTCCTCAACCGGCACACCATAAGTCTTAGCGATATGGATGCTCGTCCCGTGAATATGAATGTGTGTCTCACTCGAACGCGCCAGCAGCGGACCGGAACAACTCGCCAACGTGCCGGCAGGCAGATCGGGCCACACATGGAAGCCAAAAATGCGGTCAGCCCCATAGCGCTCGAACACACCGCTCTCGCATACCGTCTTGGCACCACCGGTCGTTTCCTCGGCCGGCTGGAACACAAAGAGAACGTTGCGCCTAATGGCGCCCGGCTGCTCGCGAATCGTACGGTCGACATACGTCGCGGCGGCAAGTGCCATGGCCATGTGTCCGTCATGTCCGCAAGCGTGCATCTTGCCGGGATGGGTCGAGGCAAAGGCCGCTCCCGTCGCCTCCGCGATGGGCAGCGCATCCATATCGGCGCGAATCGCTGTGGCATGCGCGGCACCAACGCCGGCGTCGAAGAAAGCGCAGACGCAGCTGGGGCACGGATGGGTCACCTCGCAAGCGAGCGGTGCCAACACGCCCTCGATATAGGCAATGGTTTGCGGAAGATCGAAATCGAGCTCCGGAATGCGATGCAGGTCGCGACGATAGCGACGAAGTTCTTGGAGCTCGGTCATAAAGGATCCTTCCATGGGGCATATCCATTCGCACAATATTGTGATGCAGAATTGTGACGCCCTTGTTTCTAACATATCCCTGCATTTTTTAAACGTTATATACGAATACTCTTGTTTGGTAAAGTGCAACGTGATAGGGTCTTTACCACTTGATAGAGGCGCGGGCACGAAGAGCCGCGGGCGAGCCGGCAGGCTTTGACCCCGTGGGGAGGCGAAACCCGCCGAACTGGGTTTTTCGGGCACGAACAACCTGGTGGGCCTGTGGGAAACACCCACAGGACTGTCTGCAGCAATGCGGGAGCGCTATCCGGACATGGGGTCCACGCTATGCGGATTCGATGCGCAGATGGCGCCGTCTGGATAGCGAGGTTTACGGGACATGGCATTGACCCCCAACGAGGCATATGCGGCCAAGCAGCCGTTTGTGGACAAGGAGACACTCGAGCATATCGTCGAGCAGTTCCCCACGCCGTTTCATCTATACGACGAGGCGGGCATCCGCCGCAACATGCAAGAAGTGCGCGACGCCTTTGCATGGAACCCGGGCTTTAAGGAATACTTTGCCGTCAAGGCCAACCCCAACCCGGCGCTCATCTCCATTCTCAACGAATACGGCTGCGGCTGCGATTGCTCGAGCTATACCGAGCTCATGATCGCCCGCTCGCTGGGCATCACGGGACACGACATCATGTTCTCTTCCAACGACACGCCGGCTGCCGACTTTGAGCTCGCCAACAAGCTGGGTGCCATCGTCAACTTTGACGACATCAGCCACATCGAGTTCTTTGAGCGTGTTGCGGGGCCCATCCCCAAAACGGTCAGCTGCCGCTTTAATCCAGGCGGCCTGTTCCAACTCTCCAACGGCATCATGGATAACCCGGGCGACTCCAAATATGGCATGACCACCGAGCAGCTCTTTGAGGCCTTCCGCATGCTCAAGGCCAAGGGCGCCGAGAATTTTGGCATCCATGCCTTCCTTGCCAGCAACACCGTCACTAACGACTACTATCCCAAGCTCGCACGCATCCTCTTTAAACTTGCCGTGCTCCTGGAGCGCGAGACCGGCGCACATGTCGCCTTTATCAATCTGTCCGGCGGTGTGGGTATCCCCTACCTGCCCGAGCAGCAGGCCAACGACATTCACGCCATCGGTGAGGGCGTACACGCAGCCTACGACGAGATTCTGGTCCCCGCCGGCATGGGCGATGTGGCGATCTGCACCGAGATGGGTCGCTTTATGATGGGCCCCTACGGCTGCCTGGTCACCAAGGCCATCCACGAGAAGCAGATCTACAAGGACTATATCGGCGTGGACGCAAGCGCCGTCGATCTGATTCGGCCTGCCATGTATGGCGCCTACCACCACATTACGGTGATGGGCCAGCCGGGTGGCGACGACAAGACCACAGCGCCCGTCACGGACACCTACGACATCACGGGCAATCTGTGCGAGAACAATGACAAGTTCGCCATCGACCGCGAGCTTCCGCATATCGACATGGGCGACCTGCTCGTGATTCACGACACCGGCGCGCATGGCCACTCTATGGGCTACAACTACAACGGCCGCCTGCGCTCCGCCGAGGTCCTGCTGCGCCCCGATGGCTCGGCAGACCTCATTCGCCGCGCCGAGCGCCCGGGCGATTACTTTGCCACGCTCGACGTGCTGCCGTGCGGCCGCGAGCTGCTGGCCAAATCGCGCGCCGAAAGCGCCCGCCGTCGCGCTCAGGACGAGCGCCTAGCAGTCGCCGCCCAATGGAACAAACGCGTCCAGATCGCGGAAGCGAAGGAGAAGAACATGGATATCCGCAATCTCGAGGGCTCAATCGTCGCCCTTGTCACGCCGTTTAAAAAGGACGGCAGTGTCGACTTTGACGCGCTTGAGCGCCTTATCGATTTCCACCTGCAAAACGGCACTGACGCCATCCTCACCCTGGGCACCACCGGTGAGAGTGCCACGATGACCGATGACGAGGACAACTCCGTCGTCGCCGCTGTGGTCAAGCATGTTGCAGGACGCGTCCCCGTTATTGCCGGCTCGGGCTCCAACTCCACGCAGACCATGCTCACCAAGTCGCTCACCTATCAGGGCCTGGGCGCCGACGGTCTGCTGCTCATCACCCCCTACTACAACAAGTCCAATGAAGAGGGTATCTATCAGCACTTTAAGACCGTCGCCGATGCCGTGGACATCCCCTGCATCCTGTACAACATCCCCGGCCGCTGCGGCTGCGGTATCAGCGAGCGCAACGTAGAGCGCCTGGCCGCGCACCCCAACATCATGGGTATTAAGGAGGCCTCGGGCAACGTCGCCTACGCGGCCAAGATCGCCCACCTGCTGTCAGACGACTTCCGCATGTACTCGGGCGAGGACGCGCTTACCGTACCGCTCATGAGCCTGGGTGCTTCGGGCACCATCAGCGTGTGGGCCGATGTGCAGCCGCAGCTCGTACATGACATGTGCCGCGCTTATCTGGACGGCGACGTAGCGCGCGCCCGCGATATACAGATTGCCGGCCAGCCGCTCATCAATGCCCTCTTTAGTGAGGTCAACCCCATCCCCGTCAAAGAGGCGCTCGCTCAAATGGGTATGATCGAGGCAAACTACCGCATGCCGCTGTGCCCCATGGCAGACGACACGCGCTCTGCACTTACCGATGCCCTGAAGGGAGCTGGTCTGCTTGATTAAGACCGTCATTATGGGAACGGGCCGCATGGGCTCGCTCATCCGCACCACCGCCGAGGGCGTTGTCGACGCCGCCGGTCAACCCGTTTTTGATATCGTGACCCAGATTGGCTTCGATTTGAGCAAGCTCGAGAACGCACCGGCTGCCGATGTGATTATCGACTTCTCGAACGTCGTGACCTTCGAAGCCGTCGTCGCCTATGTCGAGCGCACGGGCGCGGCGTTGGTCTCGGGCACCACAGGCTACACCCCCGAGCAGATGGACCGCCTGCGTGAGCTGGGCCAGAACACCCGCGTTATGCACTCGGGCAATTACTCCATCGGCATCGCAGCCCTGCGTCATCTAGTGGCCCAGGCCACGCGTGAGCTGCCCGGCTTTGACTGCGAGATTGTCGAGACTCACCACAACCAAAAGGTCGACGCCCCCAGCGGCACCGCCAAGCTGCTGCTCGACGCCGTAGTCGAGGCCGAGCCCGAAGCAGGCTACCACCCCGTCTACGGTCGCGAGGGCATGTGCGGCGCGCGCGACTCCAAGGAGATCGGTATGCACTCGCTGCGCGGCGGCACCGTCGCCGGCGTGCACGAGGTGAGCTTCTTTGGCCAGGACGAGGAGGTCACGCTCACGCACCGCGCCACGAGCCGTCAGATCTTTGTCAACGGCGCCCTGGCAGCCGCGCAGAAGCTCGTCGCCCGCGAACCCGGCTTCTATACGTTCGACCAGGTCATGTTTGCCTAACCAGGTATCAACCGAACCCGCCCAAAGGAGAGATAGCAAATGAGTAACGCAGCCGAGATGGATGCACAGGAGATTATCAACTACATCGCCACCGCGCCCAAAAAGACGCCCGTCAAGCTGTACGTGCGCGAGAAGCCCGGCATGAAGGTTGCCTGGGGCGACGCACATGTCTACGGCGGTCGTCGCGGCAAGACCGTCTTTGGCGACTGGGATGAGCTTAAGGCCATCCTGGACGCCAACGCCGATTCCATCGATTACTACGACGTGGAGAACGATTGCCGCAACTCCGCCGTGCCCATGCTCGACCTTAAGGGCATCAACGCCCGCATCGAGCCGGGCGCGATCATCCGCGACCGCGTCGAGATTGGCGACCGTGCCGTCATCATGATGGGCGCCATCATCAACATCGGCTCCGTTATCGGCGAGGGTTCCATGATCGATATGGGCGCCGTGCTGGGCGGTCGCGCCACCGTGGGCAAGAACTGCCACATCGGCGCTGGAACCGTGTTGGCAGGCGGCGTTGAGCCCGCAAGCGCCACGCCCGTCATCATCGAAGACGACGTCATGATCGGCGCCAACGCCGTGGTCCTGGAGGGCGTACGCGTGGGCAAGGGCGCTGTTGTTGCCGCCGGCGCCGTGTGCGTCGAGGATGTCCCCGCCGGTGCCGTCGTGGCCGGTGTCCCCGCCCGCGTCATCAAGATGCGCGACGAGAAGACCGACAGCAAGACCGGCCTGGAAGAGGGCCTGCGCCAGCTTTAATAGTTACGGCGTTTTACCAAACGCCGTAACGACCCGACGCTGCAAACGCCCCTAGGCGGCAATCTGACGTTCAATCGTCGGGCATGACCAGAAGGTCAATGCCCTCCTCTTTCGCGTCACCTTGCTCGCCTAGGGGCGTTTTCGCTGACGTGTGCTCAACCTGCGGGGTAATGTCAGCAACCAAGCCGAAAACAAAAAAGCCGAAGTCCCGAAGGGCTTCGGCCTTTGCTTTCTCGCTGTAGGCGCAACGCAACTTATCGATTCTCGATGCTACCGATATTTTTGAGCTCGATGGAGATGAGGCCGTTAGGCTCATTGACGAACTCGATGTACTCGGAGTTGGAACCCATCTCGGCCGGGAAGCTGATCTCGATACCCGTGTCGGTACGGATCTTATGATTGCGCACCGCCGCGCGTTCGACCTGCTTGCGCTCCACGGGCACACGCTCAGGCACCTTCTCCTCGGTCAGTGCCGCGCGCACGCTCTCCTTGATGACCGGCTCGTCCTCAAAGACCTCGTCGACGATATCCCAAGGCGGCAGCTCCTCGTCATCCTCGACCTTCTCGGCAACAGCGGCCTTAACCTTGGCGAGCGCTACGGCCGAATTGGCACCGTGCTC
>CABUUG010000031.1 GCA_902494605.1 uncultured Collinsella sp. | reverse complement strand
TGACGGCCGCGTCGTCTTTGACGGCCAGGACATCACCGAGCTCACCACCGACAAGCGCTCCCGCGCAGGCCTGTTCTTGAGCTTCCAGGCTCCGGTCGAAATCCCAGGCGTGCCGCTGTCGAGCTTTTTGCGCGCCAGCATCGCCGGCCGCCCCGGCCTGGAGATGAAGGGCAAGGAGTTCCGCCGTCGCGTCAAGGAGCTCGCGGCCGAGCTCAACATGGATACCGCCTATCTCAACCGCGAGCTGGGCGTAGGCTTCTCGGGCGGCGAGAAAAAGAAGGTCGAGATGCTCCAGCTTCTGCTGCTGCAGCCCAAGCTCGCTATTCTGGACGAGACCGACTCGGGTCTGGACGTCGACGCCCTGTCCACCGTCAGCCACGGCATGGACGCCTACCGCAAGAGCTGCGACGGCTCCATGCTCATCATCACGCATAACACGCGCATCCTGGAGCACCTGGATGTCGACCGCGTCCACGTTATGGTCAAGGGCCACATCGTGCGCGAGGACGACGCCTCGCTCATCCCCTGGATCGACAAGAACGGCTTTGAGACCTTCGAGCGCGAAGCCGCCGAGCAGCGCGCCCAGGCCGAGGCCACCGCTGCCGAGCAGCAGGCGTAAAGGGGCGACGCAATGACCAAGAACCGCACCGAGGTCGCGGACATCGACCGCAGCCTCTACGATTTTACCTATGGCGAGGAGGGATTCGAGCGCCTCGACGCCGGCATCACGCCCGACATCGTTCGCGAGATCAGCGCCAAGAAGGACGAACCGCAGTGGATGCTCGACCTGCGCCTAAAGTCCCTCGAGATTTTCAACCGTTTTCCCGACCCGACGTGGGGCCCCTCCATCGAGGGCCTGGACATGGATAACATTGTCACCTACGTCAAGCCCAACACCGACCAAAAGCACGACTGGGAGTCGGTGCCCGACGACATCAAGAACACCTTTGAGCGCTTGGGCATCCCCGACGCTGAGCGTAGCTACCTGGCGGGCGTCGGCGCGCAGTACGACTCCGAGCTGGTCTACCACAACATGCAGGACACGGCGTCCAAGATGGGCATCGTCTACTCCGGTATTGAAGAGGCCCTGCACGATCCGCAGTGGGAACCGCTCATCCACGAGAAGTTCATGACGCTCATCCCGCCCACCGACCACAAGTTTGCGGCCCTGCACGGCGCCGTATGGTCGGGCGGCTCATTTGTCTACGTGCCCAAGGGCACCAAGCTCGATTTTCCGCTGCAGAGCTACTTCCGCCTTAACGCCAAGGGCGCCGGCCAGTTTGAGCACACGCTCATCATTGTCGAGGACGACGCCGACCTGCACTTCATTGAGGGTTGCTCCGCGCCCAAGTACAACGTGGCCAACCTCCACGCCGGCGCCGTCGAGCTCTTTGTGGGCAAGCGTGCGCACCTGCGCTACTCGACCATCGAGAACTGGTCCAAGAACATGTACAACCTCAACACCAAGCGTGCGCGCGTGGACGAGGACGGCGACATCGAGTGGATCAGCGGCTCCTTCGGCAGCCACGTGGGCTACCTCTACCCCATGAGCGTGCTCAATGGCCGCCGCGCCCGCTCGAGCTTTACCGGCATCACCTTTGCCGGCGCCGGTCAGAACCTCGACACCGGCTGCAAGGTCGTGCTCAACGCGCCTGAGACCTCGGCAACGGTCGAGACCAAGGGTATCTCCAAGAGCGGCGGCATCCAGACGTTCCGCAGCTCCATCGTGGCCACGCCCAAGGCCGAGGGCTCCAAGGCAACCGTGAGTTGCCAGTCGCTCATGCTCGACGACCAGAGCCGATCCGACACCATCCCGGCCATGGACATCCGCGCCAAGAACGTCGACATCGGCCACGAGGCCACCATCGGCCGCATCGGCGACGACAAGGTGTTCTACCTGATGAGCCGCGGCATCTCGGAGGAAGAGGCCCGTACCATGATCGTCAACGGCTTTGCCAACCCGGTCTCCAAGGAGCTGCCGCTGGAGTACGCCGTCGAGATGAACAACCTGATCAAGCTCGAGATGGAAGGAGCGATCGGATAATGAATCAGACCACGAACACCGCTGCTACCACCCTTGAGCAGGTCAATGCGATGCCGGCTGCCACATGGGGCTGGCTGAAGATGAATCAGACCAAGCTCGAGCTCTCTGACGAGCTTGCTGCCGCTCCCGCCGAGACCATTGAGGTTGAGGGCTTGGACGAGCAGTTTGCTGGCGTGGCAGACGCGTTCGACGCCGCCATGGACGCCATGGCCGAGCGCTTCCCCGAGCGGCGCGCCTCCGCCCCCGGCGACGCCGCCGACCGCGCCCGCATCACGCCCGAGACCGAGCTTGACGTGCCCGCCACCTCTGTCTACCAGGCCGGTGCCATCAAGCTCGAGGAGGAGCTCTCCCCTGCTGAAGCCTTCGAGACCGGCATGGGCGAGGCTGCCTACGCCTACTTGGCCGAGCACGCCACCAAGCGCATCGTCATCGATGTGCCCGCATACAAGCACGCCACGGTTACCGTGCGCGTGAGCGGTGTCGATGCAGCCGCGGCCATCGCCGCCATCGACGTCGTCGCCCGTCCCCAGTCGACGTTCGATCTGCTTATTGCCCTGGACTCCCCCGTTGCCGGCCAAGGCGTCGTGGGATCCGTGCTACGCGTGTGCGCCCATGAGTACGCCACCGTCAACGTGACCTGCACGCAGACGCTCGACGATAGCTGGATCGCGCTCGACGACACCGGCCTGTTCCTGGACGAGGGCGCGCGCGTCAACGTGCAGCACACCGTCCTGGGTGCCGGCGCCAGCGCCACCGGCCTTGCCGGCGACCTGCTGGGCGATACCGCCAAGGTCACCATCGATACTGACTACCTGGGCGCCCGCGAGCAGGTGCGCGACTTTAACTACGAGCTGCGCCACCGCGGTCGCAAGACCGAGTGCGAGATCGACGCCAACGGCGTGCTGACCGGCACGTCCAAGAAGGTCTACCGCGGCACCATCGACCTCGTGCACGGTTGCAAGGGTGCAACCGGCACCGAGCGCGAGACGGTGCTTTTGGCCAACAAGGGCGTCGACAACAAGACCGTTCCCGTCATTCTCTGCGACGAGGACGACGTCGCCGGCAACCACGGAGCCACCATCGGCCACGTCCGCGACGAGCAGCTGTTCTATCTCGCCTGCCGCGGCCTTGACCAAAATGCCGCCGTGGACCTGTTCATCCGCGCCAAGCTGGAGGACGCCGCGCTTTCCGCGACCGACGAGCGCACCCGCGCCGCCGTCGTCCGCTTGGGCAACAACCTGATCGACAACTTTGAAGAGGAGCTCGCATGATCGACACCGAGCACGTTAAATGCGATACCTGCACTGCCCCCGAGCCCATGGAGCTCGACGCCAGCGACGAGGCTTCGCGCGGCTGGCCCACCGTAGACATCGAGACCAACCCCTACAAGGCGCAGTTCCCGCTCTTCCAGCAGCACCCCGAGATCGCCTTCCTCGATAGCGCCGCCACCGCGCAGCGCCCTGCCTGTGTGCTCGACGCCGAGCGCGACTTCTATCAGCGCATGAACGCCAACCCCCTGCGCGGCCTGTACTCGCTGTCCGTCGAGGCAACCGACGCCATCGCGAAGGTCCGCCAGCAGATCGCCGACCTCATCGGCGCCTCACAGGCCAACGAGGTCGTCTTCACCCGCAACACGAGCGAGTCGCTCAACCTGGTCGCCAAGAGCTTTGCACCCACGGTGCTCGAGCCCGGTGACGAGGTCGTCATCACCATCATGGAGCACCACTCCAACCTGATTCCGTGGCAGCAGGTCTGCCGCGAGACCGGCGCCAAGCTCGTCTACCTCTACCCCACCAAGACCGGTCAACTCACCACCGAGGAGGTTCTGTCCAAGGTGGGCCCCAAGACCAAAATCTTGGCCGTGGGTCAGGTGTCTAACGTGCTGGGCGTCGAGAACCCGGTCAAGAATCTCGGCAAGCTCGTGCACAAGTACGGCGGCTATCTGGTCGTCGACGGCGCGCAGTCGCTGCCGCACATGCCGGTCGATGTGGCCGATCTGGGCGCCGATTTCTTTGCCTTTAGCGCGCACAAGGCCATGGGCCCCATGGGCATCGGCGTGCTGTGGGGCAAGATGGACCTGCTCAACGCCATGCCGCCCATGCTCACCGGCGGCGAAATGATCGATTCGGTCACCGAGCAGGACGCCGTCTGGGCGCCCGTCCCCGAGAAGTTCGAGGCCGGCACGCAGGACGCCGCCGGCATCTTCGCCACGGGTGCGGCACTCGACTACCTCGTCAACACGGTTGGCTACGAAAACATCCAGGCACGCGAGCAGGCACTCGTCCACTACCTGATGGGCGAACTCATGCAGCTCGACTTTGTTCAGATCATCGGCTCCATCTATTGGGACAACCATCACGGCGTCGTCAGCTTTAACGTCAAGGGTATCCACCCGCACGACGTCGCGAGCATCATGGACATGGACGGCGTGTGCATCCGTGCCGGTCACCACTGCGCGCAGCCGCTGCTTACCTGGCTGGGCGTCGAGAACCTCGCCTGCTGCCGCGCCAGCGTGGCCTTCTACAACGACAAGGCCGACATCGATAAGTTCATCGCCGGCCTGCATCACGTTTGGAGCACGTTCAATGGGTAATCTGTACACCTCCACCACGTTTATGGAGCACAACACGCACCCCGACTACAAGTACGAGATGGATGCCCCCACGCACGAGCACGACGGCATCAACCCCAGCTGCGGCGACGAGCTCACCTTGCAGCTGCGCGTCGAGAACGGCGTGATCGAGGAGGCCTCCTTTACCGGCCACGGCTGCGCCATCAGTCAGGCCAGTGCCGACATCATGGCCGACCTCATCACCGGCGAGACCGTCGAGGAAGCTCACCGCTTGGCAGAGCTCTTCCTCGCCATGATCCGCGGCGAGCAGCTCTCCGAGGAGGACTTGGAAGACCTGGACGAAGCCGCCCAGCTCCAGGACATCTCGCACATGCCCGCCCGCGTCAAATGCGCCGAGCTCGCCTGGCGCACCCTCGACGGCATGCTCGAGGGGCAAGCTAACCAGTAGCGTATGCTCCAAATCCAAGGTTTTTGATTGCCGAGCCGCCCGATACGGGCGGCTCTGTTTTTACCTAATGAGCGCGAACGCACAAAGTCCGCGCGTCCGGCGCCCCGTCTGACATTTGCCACACAGCCAGACACGAACACGGGCGTTTTCCACAGCACCAAAGGCCTGCGGCAGGACCCCGGGCCCGCCAAGCAATGCGCCAAGCCCCGTTCTGCGAAGCTCCGACTCGCTTCGCGCCTACCGCAGGCGGGTCCCATAGGGAGCGGCGTGCATTTTTGCGAGTATTCAGCACGCCAAGCTGTGTGTATACGCATCGAAAGCGTTAATCAACGTCTTAAGGCGCATATATATTGTGTTTTAGAACAAGCATCGCGGTCTGACGGGACGCAGGCACGTGCTTCGGGGGCGCAACGGCGGGGATCAATAGCTTCGGAACCCGTATGTTGCAAGATTGCAGCGGTGCCGACAGCACTACGATGCTGAAAACTCCGTTTTTTGCACGGCGCAGACGGGGGTAGGCACGGGCAAACCCGGACTGAGTCGTTAATTTATGCAAGATGGCGATTGTTCTATGCATATTAAGAAGTGCAGTTACCGTACCAAGCTTTTGAACGCTGGTTGCGGCGTATGGACGACCCCAGCTGCGGTGAACAGGCGACCTTACATCACGTTTCCGCCAGCCCGCATCGCCGTTCGCGCGCGGGCGCGCACGATACGAGAGACGGTACTTTTGCCAATCCCGGTATACCGCTCAATCTGGCGCACCGTAAAGCCGGCATCGTGCAATCCAAAAATAACGGTATCGCGCTGCGCCGGCGGTGCGGCTTTAACCCCGCGAAGCGGAACCCCGAGTTCCTTCGCCATCTTGTCGGCAAAGGCGTGGCGTTCCCACTTCGTCTCTTTCATATCGCACAGCGCTGACTCACTGCCGACGGGCGTCGAAAGCGAATAGGCAATAAAGCCCTCGGCAGAGCCAAAAAGCTCAAGCACGCAAGAAGGATCGGAAAATCCCCTCGTGGCATCTGCCGCATCACTGTCGTAAGCGCGCAGATGCTCCGCAAAGCTGCTCCAGGGGTAACGCTCGATTAGGCTCATGCCCGCCTCCTGCGGATCGGCGTGAACGGAGCGAATAGCCTCCATCACCTGCCAGTCGGTATCGAGCGAGCGCCGGTCAAAACGGTTCTGGAACAGATGCCCCGTGCGCCCCGTGCGTTTATTGAACCGCCGCGCGTACGTCAAAAGCAACCGGTGCATCGCCGCGCTCATCCTGTCCTCGTAATCTGTAAGCACCAAATGCACGTGATTGTCCATAAGGCACCAGGCGATAACCGTCACACCCTCCTCGCAGCAGCACTCGCGCATCAGCTCCAAAAACTCCCACCGGTCTTCATCGCCCTCAAAGATGAGCTGTTTGCCCACACCGCGAGCACAGACATGGTAAAAGCCGGTAACCGTTCTCCAAACGCGCTGCATGGCGCTCCCTTCGCCGGGATCTGCTTACCATCCAATACAGCACGATTGAAGCGTGCCATCAAAACATTCACGCAAAACAATACACTCGCGCGGCCAAAGGCAGCAAACAGGCGGCGAACGGCACCGTTGCAACAGGTCAACCACTGCAACGCTTGCAAGAGCGGACCAAAAGCTTGCCCAAGACGGACCCCCTCTACGGAAGCTCACGACCACAGAACATAGAGTTAAACCGTTTCAATTAAAAACTTCAGGACTTCTCGCTACGAAAACTGAGCCGTTCGCCGAATATTCCGTGCATTTCGCGGTATTATAGGGGCTGCATGTCATGTCCCTTTCGAAGGGTCGCCCGGCAATCGCCAGCCACGGCCCCCAGACGGGACGCCAACACGATAGAGAGGAGAGGCATGCAGTACTCACAGGAAGTGGAGAACATGTGCCCCGTTGCCAAGGGTGCATACCACGGCCCCGCACCCATCCCCGAGGAGGGCAAGTGGGTCCAGGCTAAGGAGATTTCCGACATCTCCGGTCTTACGCACGGTGTGGGTTGGTGCGCACCTCAGCAGGGCGCCTGCAAGCTCACGCTGAACGTCAAGGACGGCATCATCGAGGAGGCCCTCGTTGAGACCATCGGCTGCTCGGGCATGACCCACTCTGCCGCCATGGCTTCCGAGATCCTTCCCGGTAAGACCATCCTCGAGGCCCTCAACACCGACCTCGTCTGCGACGCCATCAACGTTGCTATGCGCGAGATCTTCCTGCAGATCGTTTACGGCCGCAGCCAGACCGCGTTCTCCGAGGGCGGCCTGCCCGTGGGCGCCTCCCTCGACGACCTCGGCAAGGGCCTTCGCTCTCAGGTCGGCACCATGTTCGGCACCAAGGCCAAGGGCGCTCGTTACCTCGAGCTCGCTCAGGGCTACGTCACCCGCATGGCTCTCAACGACAAGAACGAGATCATCGCATTCGAGTTCCTGAACCTCGGCAAGTTCACCGACGCCGTCAAGGCCGGCAAGACCCCCGAGGAGGCCATCGCTGGCGCTATGGGCCACTATGGTCAGTGGGAGAACGCTGCCAAGTACATCGACCCGCGCACCGACGAGGAGACTCACTCCGTCGCCAGCGTGTTCCCGGTTCACGAGTAGAAAGGGAGGGAAATAACTATGACTGTTACGTTCGAAGGTTACGAGCGCCGCGCTGACAAGATCAACAAGTGCCTCGCCGACAACGGCATCGCCTCCCTCGAGGAAGCTCTGCAGATCTGCACCGACAAGGGCTTCAACCCGCGTGAGATCGTCAACAACACCCAGTCCATCGCCTTCCAGAACGCCGAGTGGGCCTACACCCTCGGTTGCGCTCTCGCTGTCAAGCGTGGCGCCAAGTCCGCTTCTGAGGCTGCCGCCATCATCGGCGAGGGCATCCAGGCCTTCACCGTTCCCGGCTCCGTCGCCGAGGACCGCAAGGTCGGTCTGGGCCACGGCAACCTGGGCGCTATGCTGCTCTCCGACGACACCGAGTGCTTCGCCTTCCTGGCAGGTCACGAGTCCTTCGCTGCCGCTGAGGGTGCTATCGGCCTGGCTCTGAACGCCAACAAGGCTCGCAAGAAGCCGCTGCGCGTCATCCTCAACGGTCTGGGCAAGGACGCTGCTCAGATCATCGCCCGCATCAACGGCTTCACCTACGTGAAGACCCAGTTCGACTACTTCACGGGCGAGCTCAAGGTCGTCGAGACCATCCCCTACTCCGATGGTCCCCGCGCCGCCGTCAACTGCTACGGCGCCGACGACGTCCGCGAGGGCGTTGCCATCATGTGGCACGAGAACGTCGACATCTCGATCACCGGTAACTCCACCAACCCCACGCGCTTCCAGCACCCCGTCGCTGGCACCTACAAGAAGGAGCGCCTCGAGGCTGGCAAGAAGTACTTCTCCGTCGCTTCTGGTGGCGGCACTGGCCGTACCCTGCACCCGGACAACATGGGCGCCGGCCCTGCCTCTTACGGCATGACCGACACCATGGGCCGCATGCACTCCGACGCCCAGTTCGCCGGTTCTTCCTCCGTGCCTGCGCACGTTGACATGATGGGTCTCATCGGCATGGGCAACAACCCCATGGTCGGTGCCACCGTCGCCTGCGCTGTCGCCGTCGAGGAGGCCCTCAAGGCCTAATCGCGCCCGCGCGATGCTCATATAGTTGAGCTTTGGAGCCGCTACCTTTCGAGGTAGCGGCTCTTTTTGTTTGCGCTGGTGCAGGGTAGCTAATGCCGATATATCAGCTGGGGCGAAATACGAGATGTGAAGAGATGGAGCGTCAGAGCGTCCATGACGCCCACCTGCCATATTTGCCCTTTACCGATTTGCCGAGTCTTTGCGGCCCCATTGCCGATCACCCGTGCGACAATGCGCCGGACGAGAAAGGAATCTGATGGAATCGACTGATGTACTGGTAATTGGATCTGGCATTGCGGGCCTTTGCGCCGCCATCGAAGCGGCACGCACGGGTGCAACCGTCACTGTGGCAAGCGCCGGCAAGACTATGAGTGGATCGAGCTTCTTCCCCGGAACCTGGGGCCTAGGGCTTATCGGACCCGTTAACGAAGACGATGAACAGGACCTCATCGACACCATTCAGACCGTCGGCGGCGGCGTTGCCGACCCCGAACTCGTCCAAACGTTCGTCCACTGCATTCCCCAAGCGATTGACTGGCTCGAACAGGATCTGGGCGTAGAACTCCAGCACCCGCAAAGCGCCGAGAGCGCCCAGCAAAAGCAATTTATCCCTTGCTTTGACCATAAGACACGTATGTGGCGCGGCCTCACCCGCAAGCCCCTTGAGGACGCTCTGACGACCCGGATCGAGTCACTCGGCATTCGCCTGCTCCCCCGCCATGAGCTTATTGACCTTGTTGAGGACACGAACGGCAGAATAACCGGAACCGTACTCTACGACCTTACCGAAAATCGAATCGTGCCCTTTGCTGCCAAGGCCACGATCATCGCAGCCGGTGGCACAGGCGGCCTGTTCGAGCGCAGCCTTACGTCGGCTGATGTGCTCAGCTCCTCGCAGGCCATCGCACTGGCGCACGGCGCATCGCTTGCTAATATAGAGTTCATGCAGATGATGCCCGGCTTCATCGAGCCCAAGCGCAACCTGGTCTTCAACGAGAAAACCTGGCGCTACGTACATATAGACCAGCCGGTAGATATTGCCGACGACAAGCTGGACGACCTGCTCGAGCAGCGCTCTGGATATGGCCCCTTCACGTCACGCTTGGCCTCCCGCGCTATCGATCTCGTCATCGATCAGGCAGGTGTCGAAGGCCTGGCACTCCACTACGACTTCCCCCGCGAGGATGTCCCAGAGTTTGTGCAGACCTTTGCCACCTGGCTGCAAGACGAGCACGGCATCGCTCCGACTGACGAGATGCGCGTTGCGATGTATGCCCACGCCGCTAACGGCGGCATCAAGATCGATAAGACCGCGTACACGGGCGTTGAGGGTCTCTACGCTTGCGGCGAGGCGACAGGCGGCATGCACGGAGCCGACCGCATTGGTGGCTTATCAAGTGCCAACGGCATCGTGTTCGGGCGCATCGCGGGCGCATCGGCAGCCCTTGCAGCGCAGAAGGAGCCTGAGGCAGCCCTGAAGGCGGATATCACCCTCCCCCAGTACGGCATTGCCACAACAGATGCCGAACGCCTGACACACAGCCTTAGGCACACGATGAGCACCTATTGCATGATCAACAGGACCGAAACAGGCCTATCCGAGGCCCTGCAACAGCTTGAAAGCCTGCAAGACAAGGCCATGGCGCTGAGCAAGCCGCATGCCGATGACAGCGAGATCGCAGCCCTCGCCCGCCTACAGTCGCAGATTCGACTAGCACAGGAAATGGTCAAAGCCATGCGCAAGCGAACTGAAAGCTTAGGTTCGCACTATCGAGCAGACTAAATCGATTCTCACTTTGAGTTTGATCACAACTTCTCAACATGCATCGAGTCCCGTAAGCAAGATTCCCCTAAGGAGAACGCGCCTACGGGGCTTTAGCCGTGTTTCCCTAAGGGAATCACGGTGCAGATCACTCAGCTCCGCGCCCTTTCGGGTTCGACCCCATGCGAGGTCAACAAAAAAGCGACCAGCCTGAGCCAGTCGCTTTAACAATCTTTGGGTGGGCCGTCAGGGGGTCAGCCTACTGCGCAGGCGGCCGCTGCGGCGCTTTGCGCCTTGCGCGCTGCGCTGGTAAATGCTCACGCATTTCCTCAGCTCCGCGCCCCGACGGGTCCGACCCCATGCGAGGTTAACAAAAAAGCGACCAGCCTAAGCCAGTCGCTTTAACATGCTTTGGGTGGGCCGTCAGGGGGTCGAACCCTGGACCTTGGGATTAAGAGTCCCCTGCTCTACCAACTGAGCTAACGACCCGATATCAACACGAAGCAAGAACTGGGGTGGGTAAAGGGACTCGAACCCTCGACCTACGGGACCACAACCCGTCGCTCTAGCCAACTGAGCTACACCCACCGTGTCCTGTGCGCTTCGCGCTCGACTATTATTGCAAGGAACGCCATGCGATGCAAGCCCCAATTTTCAAGAATTTTGAAAAGAGTTTTTTTAGATCCATTTCGGGCAAATCCTACCGGTTTCATAGGAGTAAACTTGCCCCACTGCAAATGCTCGAAAGGACCGGCATGAAAGAACTATCCAACCGCACGGCAACGTTTACCGATTCGGTCATCCGCCGCATGACACGCATCTCCAATAAGTATGGCGCTGTCAATCTCTCGCAGGGCTTCCCCGACTTCGATCCCCCGGCGCAGCTGCTCAACAGCCTCAGCGCCATCGCCAGCGACCCCAAGCCGCTCTATCACCAGTACTCCATCACCTGGGGCTCCCAGGCCATGCGCGAGGCGCTCGCCGCCAAACAGGAGCACTTTATGGGTATGCCGGTGAACCCCAACGAGAAT
Source organism: uncultured Collinsella sp. (assembly GCA_902494605.1). Lineage (GTDB taxonomy): Bacteria > Actinomycetota > Coriobacteriia > Coriobacteriales > Coriobacteriaceae > Collinsella. Next base: position 3,999 of record CABUUG010000031.1, on the reverse strand, counting down.
ATCGTAGTCACCTGCGGCTCCACCGAGGCCATGATGGCCGCCATGATGACGGTCACCAACCCCGGCGACAAGGTCGTCATCTTCTCGCCGTTCTACGAGAACTACGGCGCCGACACGATCCTTTCGGGTGCCGAGCCCATCTACGTGCCGCTCAACCCGCCCACATTCGACTTTGACCGCGAGGTACTCGAGGCGGCCTTCCGCGACAACGACCCCAAGGCCATCGTCCTGTGCAACCCTTCCAACCCCTGCGGCAAGGTCTTTACACGCGATGAGCTCACCTTTATCGCCGACCTCTGCAAAAAGTACGACACCTACTGCATCACCGACGAGGTCTACGAGCACATCGTCTACGCGCCCCACGAGCACGTCTATATGGCCACGCTGCCCGGCATGTTTGAGCGCACCATCAGCTGCAGCTCGCTGTCCAAGACCTACTCCATCACCGGCTGGCGTCTGGGCTACACTATCGCCCCTGCCGAAATCACCGAGCGCATCAAAAAGGTCCACGACTTCCTCACCGTGGGTGCCGCCGCTCCCCTGCAGGAAGCCGTCGTCACCGCCCTCAACTTCGACGACAGCTATTACGATGAGGTCCTCGACCTCTATACCGCCAAACGTGACCTGTTCTGTCAGGGACTCGACAGCATCGGTCTTGAGCATAACGTGCCGCAGGGCGCCTACTACGTCATGATGGACATCTCTGAGTTTGGCTATGACAGCGACCTCGAATTCTGCGAGGACCTCGCGTCTAAGGTGGGTGTGGGCGCCGTGCCCGGCTCGAGCTTCTTCCGCGAGCCCGTCAACCACCTGATTCGTTTCCACTTTGCCAAGCGAGACGAGACGCTTAACGCGGCGCTGGAGAACCTCAAGTCGCTACGTGATAAAATCAAGCCGCGCGGGTAAGGACGGCCCGGCAACTAAAGTAACCAAAGAAGCCTCGCACCGCCCGCCGCGTTGCGAGGCTTCTTTCTATAGCGCTTTCTTAAATGGTTTAGAGCTCTATACTTTAGTCACGGAGCAACTCGTCCCAGAGAAAGGAATACTATGGCAGAGCAGCAGCTTATCGGAGCGCTCGAGGCCGGCGGCACCAAGATGGTCTGCGCCACGGGCTATGCGGACGGTACGGTCCTGGAGCGTGAGCAGATCGCGACCACGACCCCGCAGGAGACCGTCGAGGCCGTCAACGCGTGGTTTGCCGACAAGGGCATCGCCGCGCTGGGCATCGGCGCCTTTGGCCCCACCGCAGTCAACCCTGCCTCGCCCCAATACGGCAAGATCCTGGAGACGCCCAAAACGGCATGGCGCTACTTTGACCTGCTGGGCACTATCCAAAACGAGCTCAATATCCCCTGCGACTACGATACCGACGTCAACGTCGCCTGCCTAGGCGAGGTCACGTTTGGTTGCGCCAAGGGCCTTACCGATGTGGTCTACCTGACCATCGGCACCGGCGTGGGCGCCGGCGTGCTCTCGGGCGGTAAGCTCGTGCACGGCATGATGCATCCCGAGGCCGGCCACATCCTGGTCACGCGCGACCCGCGCGACACCATCGGCGAACATAGCGCCTGCCCCTTCCACGACAACTGCCTCGAGGGCCTCATCGCCGGCCCCGGCGTTAAAAAGCGCTGGGATGGCAAGAGCGCCGGAGACATGGCCGATGACCCGGAGGCCATGGACCTGCTCGCCGGCTATCTGGCACAAGCACTCATGACCTACACGCTGTGCTACGCGCCGCAAAAGATCATCATCGGCGGCGGCGTGGCCGACCACACCCCCATCGTGCCGCTCGCACGCAAGAAGTGCGCCGAGATGCTCAACGGCTATATCGTCACGCCCGAGGTCAACGACATCGATAACTACATCGTCAACAACAGCCTCGAGGGCAAGCAGGGCATTATGGGCTGCCTGGCCCTGGGCGCACAGGCGCTTCAGTAGCAGACGCACCCACAGGGCGTGGCGCGCTCGGCAAATCCAACCTACGGAACGACGCCACCACGCCCCATATAAGCCCTCAAATAAAAAAGGCCGCCTAGGACCAAACAATACGTCCTAGGCGGCCTTTTTGGCGCACATCAGCGACCGTAAGAGATATCGGAGCACAACGCCCGTTGCCGCTCCACAGCAGTCGATCATCACATCGGTGATCATGCCGGCGCGTCCCGGCACAAAGAGCTGAATCGTCTCGTCGATCGAGGGAATCAGCAGCAGGAACACCGCCGTGGGCAGCAGCACGTCAAAGGTGCGCCGGCCCTCAAGATCAAAGGCGTGCGTTGCCAGGATGCCGAGCACCATATACTCGGTAAAATGCGCGCACTTGCGAACAACAAAGTTGGTCACCCATTCATATGGAAGTCCCACGCCGTGCAGGAAACAGCGGATAGCTTCCATGACCGTTAGGCTCAGCGAGCCCGACCCCGAGCCGGGAACCAGCGAATTGCCCCAGATCAAGAGCGCCATCAGGCAGGTCACGACCGCCCATTTTCGATTGATCTTAACCATGCAGAAGTTATGCCTCCGCGCGGAGCGGCGCAAAGCTGGCGGTACCGCCCTCGATAACGCTCAGATAGGCACGGCCCGTACGCTTGGCGGTAGAGGACTGCAGGCGCTCGATCTCTTCCTCGAGGATCTGATTGACGCGCTCGTGACGACGATTTTCCATAATGCCAGCGGCAATAGCCTCGGCCCGCTCGATGCTCTCGCGCGAGATGCGGGCGGTATCCTCGGGGAACACAGCGCTGTGACGGCCGACATAGGCGGGGGTAGCAGGCTGAGGGGCAGCGACGGGAGCGGGCGCTACAACAGGAGCGGGCTCGTCAATCTCATCCAGAATCGCGGTGGCGGCGGCCCACATGTCCTCGTGGCCCGAGTAATCGGCCATGGGGACATCGACCTCGAGCGAGGCGTCCGGAAGGTCGCCGGTGTCGATGCGATCTTGGGCATCAATCGATGCGGTGATGGCTGCAGGCTCATCGAGGTCATCGAGATCGATGTCCGCGGCACCGGAGATGATAGGCATGCTGGCGAGGTTTGCGTTGTACGGCGCAGCCTCGGCCGCCTGCTGCTGGGCAGGAGCGCCCCACAGCGAGCTTTCGGCGGCACGGCGGGCGGCAACGGCCTCCTCGTCCGCAGTAATGGCTTCATCAACGTACGAATTATCGGCAGAAGCGTTCACGTCCGCCGAGGTAGCGCTGTAGGCGTTATTGGCTGCCGCGTTTGCAACGAGTGCCACGAAAGCTGCCGTGCTGCCCGCAGGGGCGGCCTGGGAGCCAGACACGGCGCGTGCCGCGGCGGCGATGTCGTCGCGATTGAGGGAGCCGGTCTGCCCGCCGTTGGTGAGCTCGTCGATGGCGACTTGATAGACGTCGCGCGAGCGTGCGGGGTCGCAGCTCACCGGCGAATCGTCGTCGAGCATACTGTCGATCATGGACCAAGCCTCGGCCTCGTCCATAGCATCTGCGGCTCGAGCGATGGTAGGGACACCATCATCGGCATGACGGCGCTGGAACGCACCAGTCAGGCCGGAAAGGAATGCCGAGGTAGACTGCTCCGGCTGAGCCTGAGAAGCAGAAACAGCAGCATAAGGAGTCGCATCCTGCTGCTGAGCTGGAATCGAGGCGGTCTTGAACTCGCTTTGATGCTGATTGAGATTGGCGGCACCGCCCATGGCATCGGGCTGGAACAGACGCTCTTCACGCTGCGCACGGTACTCGGAAATACCCAGCGAGGCGGCATAGATACCCACGCCCGCCACCGCGCCCACGGCGAAGGGAACCGCACCCGCCACGACCGTCTCGTTCACCGACGAAAACGGCAGCGTCGCGGCATACATAACCACGGGAGCGGCAAGGCCGATCCCGCACGAAAGTCCGGCAAGAACTGCTCGTTGTGTTGCATCAGAAGAAGCCATGAGCTCTCCCCATCTTCCAGCACCCAAATCGCATCATTCAGTTGGCTGCGCGAGAGAAGATGAAGCGGGGCTATGCCCCAAAGCAACGG
>CABUUG010000030.1 GCA_902494605.1 uncultured Collinsella sp. | reverse complement strand
CCCACACCCGATCCTACGCCTACCCCCGATCCTACGCCCACGCCCGACCCCTCTACGGGCCAGTAAGCGCAAAAAACGACTGACACCAAGGCGCCCGAGCAGCATATACGCTGCTCGGGCGCTTCTTTATTTCGGCAGATACCACAAGATGCCACGACGGCCCCGGCTACAGGACCGACAGAGCAACAGGCACTGGTATGCAAAAAGGGCGCTGACCTTCGTCAGCGCCCTCGGCAATTACCTAAAGCAACAATCGGCACAGCAGCAGTGCCGCGCATCCCCTACTTATGAGAGTTACTCAGCTTGTTGATGAGTGCCTCAAGACGCTCGCCGTCCTCGGCCGTCTGTGCAATGACCAAGATCGTGTCGTTGCCGGCAAGCGAGCCAAGCACGTCGGGCAGCTCCGCAGCATCGACAGCTGCGGCAATACCAGAAGCCGTACCGGGCTGCGCCTTGATCATAACCAGATTATCGGTGCGCAGTACGCCAGTAACTAACTCGGAAACCATGCGCTGCAGATGCAAGTCCTCGGCAAGGACATAGATGCCCTCGGGGAGCTTACGCAGTCCCATGTCCGCGATATCGCGCGAAACAGTCGCCTGCGTACAATCGAAGCCCATGGCGCGAAGCTCGTCTACCAAAACGCGCTGCGTGCGTACGTCCTTATTGCGAACAATATCTCTGATGGCATCCTGGCGCCCATTGCGTTTTTTGGCCATACAATACCTCACTCCAAAAGATGGCGGAGACAATCACTTAGTGATTGAATAGTTTAGCGCTATTTGAGGGTTTTAGTGAATAAGAACGCATTTCGAAACAATTCCATGCAATTTATTTCGAAAATCACGCTACTAGACAGTCCTGGCGCCCGAACGATTGAAAAAGGCCGCCAGATGCGTACACAACGCACACCGCATGGGCTTGGCGCTGGCTATCGAACCATAGAGCAGACCCAAGCCACGATGATTGCCCTTAAGGGCCGCAACCATCTGACGGGTACGCTGCGCATCGAGCATATCATGCAAACGGGCCGAACGCTCTATTGAAGACACCCCATGGGGGCTCAGACACAAATTTTCGATGCAGGCAACCAGGCCGGTGTAGTAATACCGCTGGCAGACCAGTTTTAACTGATCGCTACCGCCCGCGACGGCAAGCGAGTCGGCAAGACTGCCGAGCGCCCCGATATCATCAGAAAGCCTGGCAAACATCGTGGGGTCAAACGTCTCCGTAATCGACGGCGCCACTGCATGAAAACGGGCACGGCCACATCCCGAAACGCGCTTTGCCCGCGAAAGCGCGAACGTCAAAAAAGACACGGTGCGAAACGCATCGCCATGCGCAAGGCACGCCTCAAAGAGGGCGCGATCATACAGCACGCCAGAGGTCTGTCGGATTAAACCACAGGAAACCAATTGGGTCAGGCAGGCTGCCTGGTCCTCATCTTCAGAAACGGATGTCGCGTCCAAAACTCGGGAATGACGATCGCGGTGAGCATCGTAGCGATCGAGCGAAACAGAGGGAAACACAATGTCAGCCGAAGCGTCGCAGGAGCTGTCGACCATCTGCGAAAGGGACTGCGGCGCAAACCACTCATTGGCATTCATCGCAATGATCTGGGAGCCGCGCGAAGCCGCAAAGCCGGCACGCAGGCAGGCACCAGGCGCTTGGTCCTCAACATCAATCAAATCAATATGAATGTCTCTGCCGGCAGCGACTTCGAGCGAATGGCGCACACCAGCTACCACGCCGCGGCAAACGACGACAATTTGCAAATCGTAGAGGTCTTGGTTCTGGATGCTCTCGAGAGCGCGCATCGCATAGCAGGGCGAACCCTCAACAATCAGGATCACCGAAAGTCGCGGATGCGAACCACGTCGAACCAAGTTTTCCGTCCTCTCGACAGCTAGTAACAAACTGTCGTTCATGGTACACCCCGTTAATTAATGCGGGCGGTCGCCCGTCGCGATGCACGTCAAGAACAGATGTTGCACACGCCCCGCCCACAGGCGCCGCACACAAAGATCGCCGTCAGGCAGCCACTTCCCTAATCGAGTACCACAAGCTCGGTGGGGTCGTAGTCCACCCCCATAAAGGTAAGACCGCAGGCGGGCGCCGTAGGACCAGCAGCGGAGCGATCGCAGGCATCAATGACCCCACGCATCCACTCGGGATCGCGGCGATGCATGCCGATCTCGACGAGGGTGCCCACAATGGTTCGCACCATCGAATGCAAAAACGCATTGCCCTCGATGGTAAACGTGAGGATGTCCTCGCCAAAGGCGACCTCATGGCCAAACTCGGCACGCATTACGCAGCGGTGCGTAGGTTTGCCCACGGCAGAGGCGACCTTGCAAAAGCTCTTAAAGTCCTGCTCGCCCAAAAGCGCAGGGCAGGCGGCCGCCATCGCATCGACGTCGAGGGGATAGCGATGCCACCACACGGCCCCGCGTGACAGCACGGGCCGCGCATCACGGTCGGCAATGCGATAGGTGTAAGTGCGAGAGCGCGCGTCAAAACGTGCAGAAAAGCCCTTACGAGCCTTGTAGACCTCGTTTATGGCGATATCTTTGCCCAGGAGGGCATCCATAGCCCTCAGCCACCTACGGCGCGTCAAAGCGAGCTCAGCGTCCGTTACGGGCACGCTGATGTATTGGGCCACCGCATGAACGCCGGCATCGGTACGCCCCGCGCACGTCAGATCGATTGGGCGGCGCAGCAACGTCTCAATGGCACGGCGTAACTCGCCCGCGACCGTCGTCTGGCCCGGCTGCTCGGCAAATCCGCTAAAGGAGGAGCCATCGTAGGCCACGCGAAATACAAGGGTGGCGTCGAGCTCGGGGGTCGAATTGAAATCAGACGGCGCAGTCATGGGCGCTCCCAACAAACTAGCAACGGTATTGCGACAAAAAAAGAGGGGTACGCGAACGTACCCCTCGAATATAGCCTATGCAGACAGAATGTCTACTCAGCCGTCTCCTCAGCAGGAGCCTCCTCGACAGCCTCGACCTTCTTGGGAGCAGCGGCCTTCTTGGGGGCCGGAGCAGCCTTCTTGGCCTTAGGCGTGCAAGGCTCGGTGACGAGCTCCATGATAACGATAGGAGCGTTATCGCCCTTACGGTTACCAAGCTTCATGATGCGGGTGTAACCGCCGTTGCGGTCCTGCCACATGCCCTGAGCAGCCTTGTCGAAAATCTCGGCAACGAGCTGCTTATCGCCGAGCTTGGCGATAGCCAGACGACGAGAGTGCAGGTCGCCCTTCTTGGCCCAGGTGATGATCGGGTCGACGACCGAACGCAGCGCCTTAGCGCGGGTCTCGGTAGTCTTGATGCGGTCGTTCTCGAAGAGGGCCTTAGCAAGGCTCTTCTTCATGGCCTTGGTGTGGCTCGCATCGGTGCCGAGCTTCAGGCCCTTCTTAACGTTGTGACGCATGGTCTAGTTTCTCCTCAAATATGCGAAGCATTAAGCCTTCAGGCTCAGGCCCATGGACTCAAGCTTGTCCTTCACTTCCTCGATCGACTTAACACCGAAGTTACGGATGTTGAGCAGATCGTTCTCCGAGAACTCAACGAGCTGACGGACCGAGTGAATGCTGGCGCGCTTAAGGCAGTTGTAGGAACGGACGGAAAGGTCCAGATCCTCGATCTGCTTGTCCAGCTCGGCGTTGTCGTTGGTGACCTCGGGAGCGAAGATCGAAGCCTCCTCCTCGACCTCGGGGGTCTCGGCAAGGTTCATAAAGGCGGCCATATGCTGGTTGATGATATTGGCAGCCTGGACCACGGCGTCGCGCGGGGCGATGGAACCGTTGGTCTCGATCTCGAGGACAAGGCGGTCGTAGTCGGTATGCTGGCCGACACGGCAAGCCTCAACGAGCTTGGCGCAACGGGACACCGGCGAGTACAGCGAGTCGACGTTGATCACACCGATGGGATCGTTGTCACGCTTGTTAGCCTCGCCAGAGACATAGCCGCGGCCATAGCCGATGCGCATGCTCATGGTGAGATGGCCACCCTCGGTGAGCGTAGCAATGTGCTGCTCGGGGTTGACCAGCTCAAACTCGGACGGAATAAAGAAGTCCGCACCGGTGACCTCGCAGGGGCCGTCAACCGAGATGGTGGCGGTCGCCTCGTCGGTCGTGCCGAGAGCCCTGAAGACAAGACCCTTGACATTCAGGACGATGTCGGTGACATCCTCGACCATGTTAGGGATGGTCATGAACTCGTGCTGCGCACCATCGATCTGAATGGCCTCGACGGCGGCACCCTCGAGCGAGGACAGAAGAACACGACGAAGCGAGTTACCCAGCGTATCGCCGTAGCCACGCTCGAGCGGCTCGACGGAGACACGAGCAGAGGTCTCGTTGATCTCTTCGACCTGAACCTGAGGCCTAATGAATTCTGACATGTATTACCTCCAGCCTCAGCAGCCCGGATGGACTACTTAGAGTAGAGCTCGACGATGAGCTGCTCGTTGATATCACCGCTGATCTGCTCACGCGTCGGCAGAGCGAGCACGTTACCAGACAGCTTCTCGATATCGACCTCGAGCCAGCCAGGGACCTCAAAGCGCTCGGAGGAAATCAGAGCCTCCTTGATGGGGAGGAGGTCACGGAACTTCTCGCCGACAGCGACGACGTCGCCGGCCTTGACGCGGTAGGACGGAATGTCCACGCGCTTGCCGTTCACGGTGAAGTGACCGTGACGGACGGACTGACGAGCCTCTTTGCGGGTGCGGGCGAAGCCAAGACGGAAGACGACGTTGTCGAGGCGAGACTCAAGAATGATCATGAGGTTCTCACCGGTGACGCCGTTCATCTTGCGGGCCTTGTTGAAGTAGCCGTGGAACTGCTTCTCCAGAACGCCATAGATGAACTTGACCTTCTGCTTCTCGCGCAGCTGCATGCCGTACTCAGATTCCTTGCGACGGCGCTTGGGCTGACGGATAGATTCCTTCTTGCTGCTGTAACCGAGCTCAGCGGGATCGATCCCGAGCTGACGGCAGCGCTTAAGAACAGGAGTCCTGTCGATTGCCATATTGATACGATCCTTTCAGTTACACGCGGCGACGCTTCTTGGGGCGGCAGCCGTTGTGCGGAATGGGGGTCTTGTCCTGGATGCTCGAGACCTCGAGGCCAGCAGCCTGGAGGGAGCGGATGGCGGTCTCACGACCGGAGCCGGGGCCCTTGACGAAGACGGAAACCTTCTTCATACCGTGCTCCATGGCCTGCTTGGCGGCAGCCTCGGCAGCCATCTGGGCAGCGAACGGCGTGGACTTACGGGAGCCCTTGAAGCCCACCTGGCCAGCCGACTTCCAGGAAATGACGTTGCCCTGGGGATCGGTGATCGAAACGATCGTGTTGTTGAACGTAGAACGAATGTGAGCCTGGCCCACGGAAATGTTCTTACGGTCCGCGCGCTTCAGACGGGCAGCGCGAACGTTCTTCTTAGCAGTAGCCATCTATCTAGCGCTCCTTATTTCTTCTTCTTAGCACCGATCTGACGCTTCGGGCCCTTGCGGGTACGAGCGTTAGTGTGGGTGCGCTGACCGCGGACCGGGAGGCCCTTGCGGTGACGAAGGCCGCGGTTGCAGCCGATGTCCATAAGGCGCTTGACGTTCTGGTTGCGCTCACGGCGGAGGTCGCCCTCAACCATGATCTGGTTCTTGTCGATATAATCGCGGATGGCGTTAACCTCATCCTCGGTGAGGTCCTTAACGCGCGTATCCACGTTAACGTTGCACTCGACGCAAATCTTCGTCGCAGTGGTGCGGCCGATGCCGTAAATGTAGGTCAGACCGATCTCAACGCGCTTCTCACGCGGGAGGTCGACACCATTAATACGGGCCAACGTAGTCTCCTCTCTTAACCCTGACGCTGCTTATGACGGGGGTTCTCGCAAATGACGAGGACCTTGCCATGGCGCCTAATGATTTTGCACTTATCGCACATCTTCTTGACCGAAGGACGTACCTTCATCGTTCTTCCTTTCGGTAGCGCTCAAACTACTTCCCTACTATCTACTCGCCCAGCCGCAGGCGTTTAAAACTATGGCTGGTCTTCACACACAATCCGACCGTAGGTTGAGCTAAGCCTGCAGTCGGAAATGGAGTGCGTGTATGCGTGCCGCTATTTGTAGCGATAGGTGATGCGGCCGCGGGTCAGGTCGTACGGGGAAAGCTCCACGACAACCCTGTCACCGGGGAGAATACGGATGTAATTCATTCGGATCTTGCCAGAAATGTTGCACAGAACCGAATGACCGTTCTCGAGCTCGACCTTAAACATGGCATTGGGCAGCGGTTCCTTTACCGTACCCTCGAGCTCAATTGCGTCTTCCTTCTTCACAAGCAATCATCTTTCTCTAGAAAACGACAGCGATTGAGTATTCTACAACACGTATGCACGCATCGTAATAACTTCGTAATGGCTCCACAACTAAGTGGAACTTGTTACATTTCTCCGCCTTGGAGCGAGCACCAAGCACCTTGGGCATCCGTGGTGAGAATCACCGGACCGTCATTGGTAATGGCGACGGTGTTCTCGTAGTGCGCGGCAGGCAGGTGGTCGTTGGTCGTAACAATCCAACCGTCGGAGCCCGTGCTCACATGGTTGGAACCCATCGTAACCATCGGCTCGATGGCAATGACCATGCCGGCCTGGAGGCGAACGCCCCTCCCCTTCTTTCCATAGTTAGGAACGTTGGGGTCCTCGTGCATCACGCGTCCAATGCCATGGCCAACATAATCACGAAGCACGCCGTAACCGTGAGACTCGGCGAGGGACTGAACGGCATAACCGACGTCCCCGATATGGTTACCGGGAACAGCCTGCTCGATGGCAGCCTTAAGGCAATCGCGCGTGACCTCACACAAAGCCTTGGCTTCGGGCGTGGGGGTGCCGACGAAAAACGTCCAAGCGTTATCGCCGACCCAACCGTCGACAACGGCTCCCGTATCGATGGAGATGATATCGCCATCGCGCAGGATCATGTCGGGGTTGGGAATACCGTGTACCACGGCATCGTTAATCGATGCGCAAATGGTTCCGGGAAACCCGCCGTAACCCTTAAAGGCTGGGGTGCCACCATGCATGCGGATAATCTGCTCCGCGAGCTGATCGAGCTCAAAAGTCGAAACGCCGGGGCGCACCATGGCTCCAACGTGGCGGAGCGCCATCTTAGATAGCGCTCCTGCCTTCTTCATCTGCTCGATTTGCGTTGCAGACTTAATCTTGATCATAGACCGAGAGCCTCTTTGACATCCCCGTACACGGTCTCGCGAGCCTGGTCACCGTTGACCGACTTGAGCAGACCCTGGCCACGATAGTAGTCGACGAGCGGGCTCGTGGACTTCTCGTAGACGTCGAGACGGTTCTTGATGGTCTCGGGCTTGTCGTCGTCGCGCTGATACATCTCGCCGCCACACTTGGGGCAGGTAGCATCGGCAGCGGTGCCGGTGTAACCGCAGGCGCGGCAGGTGCGACGCGAAGACAGACGATCGATAATGACCTCGGGGGCCACATCGACCAGAAGGGCGCAGTCGATCTCGCGACCCATGGCGGAGAGCTCGGAATCGAGCGTCACGGCCTGGGCGGTGTTGCGCGGGAAGCCGTCGAGGATGAAGCCCTGCTGGGCGTCATCGGCGGCAAGGCGCTCCTTGACAAGGTCGATCACGAGCTGGTCGGGAACGAGCTCGCCAGCGTCCATGTACTTCTTAGCCTGAATACCAAGCTCGGTGCCACCCTTGACGGCAGCACGCAGCAGGTCGCCCGTGGAAATATGGGCGACGCCAAACTCGGCGACGAGCTCCTGTGCGACGGTACCCTTACCGGCACCCGGAGCTCCGAGCAATACGAGGTTCATGAGCAATCCTCCTCTAGCCTATTTAAAGAATCCATCGTAATCATACATCTTGATCTGGCCTTCGAGCTTATCGACCGTGTCGAGCACGACGCCGACCATGATGAGGATGGACGTGCCGCCAAATGCCTGGATCAGATGGTTACCCGTGAAGGAGAAGATAATCGAAGGCACGATGGCGATGAGCGCCAAAAAGACAGCGCTGGGAAGCGTGATCTTGTTGAGCGCGTTCTTGATGTAGGCCGCGGTAGCCCTACCCGGACGGACGCCCGGAATAAAGCCGCCCTGCTTCTTAAGGTTATCGGCCGTGTCATCGGGGTTGAACACCATGGAGGTGTAGAAGTACGCGAAGAACACAATGAGGACAACGTTAAGCACCCAGTTGAGCCAACCGGTCGAAAGCGCGGAGGCAACTGCCTGAATCCAGCCGATGCCGGGGAAGAACACGGCAATCTGAGCCGGGAAGTACAGCAGCGCCGAAGCGAAGATGATCGGCACGACACCCGCGGTGTTGACCTTGATGGGCAGGTAGGTGGTCTGGCCACCCATCATGCGACGGCCCACGACGCGCTTAGCGTAGGAGACCGGGATGCGGCGCTGGCCGCGCTCAAGGAAAACAATCAGCGGGATAACCAGCAGGATGATGGCGCAGATGATCACCATGGTGATGATGCCACCGGCGTTGCCCTCGGTGCTGGAGAAGATAGCCTGCGGCAGACCGGCCATGATGTTCGCGAAGATGATCAGCGACATGCCATTGCCGATACCGCGCTGGGTGATGAGCTCACCAATCCACATGATCAGCATAGCGCCCGCGGTGAGCGTACCGACGATCATGAGGTCGAAGATGATCTCGGGAGCGCCGGCGCCATTAAAGCTGATGCCGAAGCTCTTAAAGAGGAAGAGGTAACCCACGGAGTTGAGGATTGCCAGAGCCAGGGTGAGGTAACGCGAATACTGCGTAATCTTGGTCTGACCGACCTCGCCCTCGCGGGCAAGCTCATGCAGGGAAGGCACGACGGCCTGGAGCATCTGGAGGATGATCGAGCTGGTGATGTAAGGCATGATGCCCAGCGAAAACACCGACACATAGCTCAACGCGCCGCCAGAGAAAAGATTCAGGAGGGCCATAGCACCTGCGGCGACCGAATTGTTATCGGTCGAGAAAAGGCCCAGCATCCCCTGGAAGGGAATGCCGGGCACAGGAACGTGCGCACCAATGCGGTACACGACGAGCATAGCTATGGTAAAAAGAATCTTTTCGCGCAATTCTTTGATGCGGAAAGCATTCTTAAGACCATTTAGCACGGCAGCTCGACCTTTCCGCCGGCGGCCTCGATCTTGGCCTGCGCAGAAGCGCTGACCTTGTCGACCTTGACCGTGAACTTCTTGGTGAGCTCACCATTGCCGAGCACCTTGACGGGCTCGAACTCGCTCTTGGTGATGCGAGCAGCCTTAAGAGCGGCACCGTCGATCACAGCGCCGTCCTCGAACTTGCGCTCGAGACGCTCAACGTTAACAGCGGTGTACTCGATACGACGGGGGTTGCGGAAGCCCGGAAGCTTGGGCAGGCGCATGGCCAGCGGAGTCTGGCCACCCTCGAAGCCGGCACCCTTGGTGCCGCCAGAGCGGGAACCCTGGCCCTTCTGACCGCGGCCAGAAGTGGTGCCGTGACCCGAAGAATTGCCACGGCCGACGCGCTTGCGGTTCTTGGTGGAACCGGGCGCGGGAGTAAGATCGTGAAGCTGCATTTGCTACTCCTCTACAATCTCGACAAGGTGCTTGACCTTGAAGATCATGCCGCGGACGGACTCGTTGTCAGCAATCTCGCGAACCTCGCGGATTCTGTGGAGACCGAGGGCACGGACAGTACGGACCTGGTCCTGCTTGCAACCGTTGGTGCTGCGGACCTGCTTGATCTTGATGGTGTCAGCCATGCTTAGTTCTCCTTACCGACGAACATCTCGGAGACCGTCAGGCCACGGCGAGCCGCGACGTCCTCAGGGCTGGAGAGCTCCTTGAGGCCCTCGACGGCAGCCTTGATGATGTTGAGGCCGTTGTCGGTACCGAGGGACTTGGACAGGACGTTCTTGATGCCAGCAAGCTCAAAGAGGGGACGCACAGCGCCGCCGGCGATAACGCCGGTACCCTCGACAGCGGGCTTGATGATGATGCGGCCGGCACCAAAGTGGCCGAGAACCTCGTGCGGGATGGTGCCCTGCTCGGTCACCGGCACGTGGAACATGTTCTTCTTGGCATCGAGAGATGCCTTGGAGATGGCCATGGGCACCTCAGCGGACTTGCCCATGCCAACGCCGACGTTGCCCTTGCCGTCGCCAACGACGACGAGAGCGACGAGGCTCATGCGACGACCACCCTTGACGGTCTTCGACACGCGGTTGATGTAAACGACGCGCTCCTCGAACTCGGAGGCCTCGCGCTGCTGCTTCTGATTACGAGCCATGTGCTACATACCTCCTAGAACTCGAGACCGGCGGCACGAGCACCGTCGGCGAGGGCCTTGACGCGGCCATGGTAGATACGGCCACCGCGATCGAAGGCGACCTTGGTGATGCCGGCCTCGATGGCGCGCTTGCCAACGAGCTGACCGACCTTCTCCGCAGCCTCCTTGTTCGAGGTGTGGGTGCCCTTGAACTCGGCCTCGAGGGTCGAGGCAGAGACGAGCGTCAGGCTGGAGCCCTTGCTGTCGTCGATGATCTGGGCATAGATGTTGGCGTTAGTACGGGTCACGCGAAGACGCGGACGCTCGGAGGTACCCGAGACCTTGCCGCGAACACGACGCTGACGACGCTTGAGGCCTTCCAGCTTCGCCTTATGCTTGTTCATACGTAAACTCCTAAAAAGGTTGATCTTGCCAGCACCTGACGGGGTGCTGGTCTTATGCGAGTGAGTCGGTTACGACTACTTGGCGGCCTTACCCAGCTTGCGGCGGATGTGCTCGCCAACGTAGTGGATACCCTTGCCCTTGTAAGGCTCGGGAGGACGATGGCCGCGGATCTCAGCGGCGATCTGACCGACCTGCTGCTTGTTGATACCCTTGACGTTCACGTGGGTGTTGTCGGGAACCTCGAAGGTGATGCCCTCAGGAGCCTCGACGATCACGGGGTGCGAGAAGCCCAGGGAGAACTCGAGGTTCTTGCCCTTCTGCTGCACGCGGTAACCGACGCCGGCGAGCTCAAGCTTCTTCTCGAAGCCCTCGGAAACGCCAACAACCATGTTGTGGATGAGGGCGCGGGTGAGGCCGTGGCGGGCACGGGTCTCACGCTCGTCGTCGGGACGGGAAACGGTGAGGACGTTGTCCTCGACGTTGATAGCGAGCTTCTCAAAGACATCGAGCTCGAGCTGGCCCTTGGGGCCCTTGACGACAACGTTGTTGCCGTTGACTGTCACTTCGACTCCGGCGGGAATCTGGACAGGCTTATTACCGATACGAGACACGGTGATCTCCTTTCCTTCTACCTACCGAGCGAATTACCAGACGTAAGCGATGATCTCGCCGCCGACGTTGTGCTTGCGAGCATCGCGGTCGGTCATGACGCCATGGCTGGTGGAAATAATGGCGGTACCAAGGCCACCGCGGACGCGGGGCATGTCGGCAACGCCGGTGTACTTACGCAGGCCCGGCTTGGAAATGCGGCGGATGCCGTTGATGACCTTAGCCTTCTTGGGACCATACTTAAGCGTGATGTGCAGAGTCTTCTGGGGAACGGTGTCCTCGACATCGTAGCCCTCGATGTAGCCCTCCTCGTGCAGAACACGAGCGATCTCGACGAGCTTCTTGCTGCTCGGCATGGAGACCGTGGCCTTGTTCACAGAGTTAGCGTTACGGATGCGCGTAAGCATATCTGCGATCGGGTCTGTAAGGTTCATACAGATTCTCCTTCGTTCTTGATGAACACGTGCTCTTGGTTCTTCGCCGCCCTTAACGGCAAAGCCTTTTTAGCGCGTTTTCCCTGTTCCAAACTGATGCTTGAAACGCTGGTAGTGACTTACCAGCTGGCCTTCTTAACGCCGGGAAGCTCGCCCTTGAGTGCAAGCTCGCGGAAGCAGACACGGCACAGGCCGAACTTGCGGTACACAGAGTGCGGACGGCCGCAGCGCTGGCAGCGCGTGTACTCACGAGTAGAGAACTTCTGCTTGCGATTGCACTTGACGATCATCGATGTCTTAGCCACTTATATCCTCCTCACATAGAGTATTGTTCGCCCCAAGCGCCGCCCCCTTGTGGGAACGGCGCTTATAGGGCAGGTGAACCTATTTCTTGAACGGGAAACCGAAGGCGTCCAGAAGGGCCTTGGCCTCCTCATCGGTATTGGCGGTGGTCACGAAAGTGATGTCCATACCGCGCTGGTGATCGACGGAGTCGAAGTCGATCTCGGGGAAGATGAGCTGCTCGGTGACGCCCATGGAGAAGTTACCACGGCCGTCGAAGCTCTTGGCGGAGATGCCGCGGAAGTCGCGGATACGGGGAATCGCGACGGAGGTCAGGCGATCGAAGAACTCCCACATACGGTCGCCACGCAGGGTAACCTTGCAGCCGATCGGCATACCAGCGCGCAGGCGGAAGGTAGCGATGGACTTGCGGGCACGGGTGATCATCGGCTGCTGGCCGGTGATGGCGCGCAGGTCGCGCACGGCACCGTCGATGGCCTTGGAATCGGTAGCGGCCTCGCCGACACCCATGTTCACGACGATCTTCTCAAACTTGGGGATCATCATGACGTTCTCGTACTGGAACTTGTCCTGAAGCTGCTGCTTGACCTCGTTGTTGTACTTGGTCTTCAGACGCGGCACATACTTCTCTTCTGCCATTGTTCACTCCTTCTTGGGGTTTTAAGCACGGGGCGTGGCCACAGCGGGTTGTCCTCGTGCCTCCTGACTGCATCCGCACCGCTCATGGCATTTTGCGGTTTGGACTCGACGCAGCAGGAGCCGACAAAACAATCGGTACTATACGCGCATCGGGAGCGTATTTCCAGAAAAACCTCGTCTGCCTGCACAACTCCACAACTCCCCCGCACAAATGGATCCCAAAAAGCAGTTGCGGTGAAATATGGACTGTTTGGCGGCCTAACAGGCTTAAACAGTCCGTATTTCACCGCAACTTATTGGTGGGGATGCGATTAGCGCTTGCGGGGGACGAGTTTGGTGCGGCGCAGGTGGATCATCTCGGCGGCGATGGAGATGGCGATCTCCTCGGGATCCTCTGCCTTGATGGCAACGCCGATCGGCAGGTGCAGATCGTCGATCTGGTCCTGCGTAAAGCCCTCCTGCTCCAGGCGGGCGCGCACAAAGGCGGTCTTACGGCGCGAGCCCAAGCAGCCCAGATAGGCGGGTTTGGCGCGCATCGCCTGGATCACCACGTCGATATCGGACTTGTGACCTGCCGTGGCGACGACCACCAAGTCGCGCGGGCCGATGGGGCACTGCTCGCTCAGGTTCTTGTAATCGACCAGGCGACGATCGTAGACACCGGGCACCCATTCGGGCGTCAACGTGCCGGGGCGGTCGTCGCACGCCACGACGGCAAAGCCCGCCGCCGTGAGCACGCGCGCCGTCGCGGCGCCCACGTGTCCGCAGCCAAAGATGTAGGTCAGGCCCTCGGGGCAGAGCGTCTCGATGTGCGCCGCGGGAATCTCAGAGGCCGCGTTGGTGTAGGTGACCTTACTCCCCTCCTCCACCAGCGAAAGCCCGGGGCAGCCCGCAATGGTGCGGCGCGATTCCTCGCCATGGTACTCGGCCACATCGCCCTCGAGCGCGCTCGCGATAAACGGCTTAAAGTCGATGACGAAGTCGCCGATGCGCCGATAGACCAAGACGTCGGTAATTTCCTGGAACAACGGTGCCTGGGTCGCATCCAGATGCAGATAGCACAGGCAAATAGCTCCGCCGCAGATCATGCCGGTATCGGAGTTCTCGCCGCCCATGGTGTAGCGGACCAGACGCGACTGTCCCGCGCTCAGGAGTTCGCGCGCCTCATCCAGCGCAAAGAGCTCAATCTTGCCGCCGCCGATAGTGCCCGCCTGGCTGCCATCGGCAAAGACGGCCATCCATGCGCCCACACCGCGCGGTGACGACCCCGCCGTGCCGGCCACGACCACGAGCTCGCACGTCTTACCAGCCTTCAGAGCGTCAAGCGCAGCATTCACCACATCGAGCTTTTCCATTGCAATTTCCTATCCCTGGAATACACCGGTGAGCATGGCGAGCGCCTCGAGTACGCCGCCGCCGACCGACGTCGCCTTGTCCGAAATGTAGTTGATATAGCTGGCATCGCCGCGCGGGTCGACATCGGCGCATTTAAAGCCCTCGGTCACCTGCACGCCGTTCGCCAAAAGCCCGCGCAGACAGCCATCGATCTGCGTGCACATGGGCGAATCGCCCGCGTAGCCAATCACGTCTCCGGCGCTCACGATGTCGCCGATCGCGCGGTCGGACCGAAACACGCCGGCGGCGGGGCTGTGGATAACGCGCTCCTTGCCATAGCCGGCGATGACACCCGGCACGCCCGTATTGGGCTGGGGCGAGCCCTGGGTGATGGCGCGGCCGAGAAAATGACCGCGCATGGTCTCGACCACGGCATCGCAATCGACCGGCGCGGTGAAGCCCGGTCCCACGGCAATAACGACAGGCGCCATATCGCGCGTGGTGCCCAAGTTGCGCTTGGCCAGAATCGCGTCGACCACGGCAGCGGGTTTCAGTTCGTCGAGCATCTTGGCCTGGGGGTCTACCACGACGGCGACGTCTCCGGCCTCGGTAATTGTAAGCGCCTCTGCCGGCGTCTGCGCCAAGCGAGCGCGAATGCCCTCGACCTGGACCTCGCCCAGGCGAATGGCCTCGCAAAAACTGATTGTGCGACGGATGCACGTGGGAACCGCGATATCGGCCATAACGACCGACACGCCGGCGCGCACCAAGCGAGCGGCGACGCCCGTGGCGATATCGCCGGCGCCGCGAACATAAACGAGCATTCCCGGGGCACCTCCCTGTGCTACGGTTTGAACAGAGCAAAAGCGGTTCGACCGCTACTCTGATGATTATTTATTATCACAGTATTATACGGCGGTGAACAGATGGAAACGGTTAGCGGCAATCTTGCCTCGGCGCTCAGGATCGAGCCGGGCATTACCGCGATTATCGGCAGCGGTGGCAAGTCGACGTTGCTGAAGACGCTCGGCCTTGAGCTTATGCGCGCTGGCGACCGCGTGCTCCTCTGCACCACCACGCATATGTTCCCCGTCGCCGGCGTGCCATGGGACGGGTCGGGCCGTCGTCTGGACGCCGCGCCTTGGAAGCCGGGGGCCCTGCATGTTCCCGGCTGCACCTGCGAGGCATGCGCTGGCATGAGCCGCGGAAGTATCTGCCAGGCGGGTATTTTGGACCCGGAGACGGGCAAGCTCTCCTCCCCTGCCGAGCCGCTCGACCAGCTGGCGCAGCGCTTTGACTATGTCCTGGCCGAGGCGGACGGCAGCAAGCGGCTCCCGCTCAAGGCCCACGCCGCCTGGGAGCCGGTGATTCCCTCTGGCACGGCCAACATCGTCTGGATCGTCGGCGCCTCAGGGCTCGGCAAGCCCATCCACGAAGCCGTCCACCGCCCCGAGCTCTTTTGCGAGCGTTGCGGCTGCGAGCTCACCGACATCGCCACGCCCGAGCGCGTCGCCCAGGTGCTCAATGCCGAGATGCAGGCGCTGAAGCTCGGCACCGCACGCGTCATGCTCAACCAAGTCGACACGCTTGCCGACCCCACGATGGCTGACCGCTTCGAGGCGGCCCTCGACCACCCCCTCGTCGCCACCAGCCTCAAGTAGCCGGCCCCATCTCGTCAGTTGCGGTGGAAAAAAGGAAGTTTTGGAGGCAAAACGGCGCAAAAAGTACGGATTTG
>CABUUG010000029.1 GCA_902494605.1 uncultured Collinsella sp. | reverse complement strand
GGTGGCTCGGTGCGGGCGCGGATGTTTGCTCGTCTGGTGGCGCCGGCGCTGTCGTTTGTAAAGGCGACGCCGGTTGCCTGCGTGGTGGGTCTGCTGCTCATTTGGCTGGGGTCGGCGCGCGTGAGCATTGCAGCGGTCTTTTTGATGGCACTGCCGGGCGTGTATTTTTCGCTGGTCGAGGGTTTGGCACAAGTGGATAAGCCGCTGGAGCAGATGTTTCGTCTGCATGGTGTGCGGGGCTGGCGACTGTTCTTCGCCCATACCTGGCGCGAAGTCCTGCCGTTTGTGCTTTCGTGCGCCCGCGCCGTGATCGGCATGAGCTGGAAGGCCGGCGTGGCGGCGGAGTTGATTGGCATGGCGGCTGGTACCGTGGGCGAGCGCATCTATCAGGCGAAGCTGCTCATTGAGACGGCTGACCTGCTGGCGTGGACCGTGTTGGTCGTGGCGGCATCGTGGGCATGCGAGCGCGTGCTGATGTGGCTGCTGCGGGCTTCGGGTTCCGCGGCATGGCGTGTTGCCGTGCGGACGCATGGACATGGACTGCGCGGGCGTGCGGGGGCCGCGAGCGATGACGCTTCGGCGGAGCTTGCGCTTGCCGTGGGCGATCGCGCGCCCTGGGCGCCGGCGCTGGACGGTCTGGTGCTTCGTGTGCCCACCGGCGGGCGTACCTGCGTGATGGGCGCCTCGGGGGTGGGCAAGTCGACGTTGCTCGCGCTAGCGGCGGGGGAGTGCGCACCGTGCTCGATGGTGTTTCAGGATGTGCGCCTGGTCGAGGACGCTTCTGCTCTGGATAACGTGCTGGTGTGCGCCGACGCGCGCGTGGACGCCTCGAGTGCCGCAGCCCTGTTGCGCCTGCTGGTGCCGGGGGTCGATGTACATGCTCGTGTGGCCGAGCTCTCGGGCGGGCGGCGCCGTCGCGTCGAGATCGCCCGCGCCCTGCTGTGCCCGGGCGGCGCCGTTATTCTGGACGAGCCCTTTACCGGTTTAGATGCCGCTGCGCGCGACGCATGCGCCGAGGTCGTGCTCGACTTGCTCGACGGTCGCATGCTGTTGCTTGCCACGCACGATGCCGTCGACGCTCGGGCCCTCGATATCTCGGACATCATCACGCTCTAAATACTAACTCAGCAACAAAATGATTCGTTTTCCTCCGTCCCCATGGGGTCGGGTGTGGTATTCTATCTGCGGGGTAATACTTAGGAATACCAAGTAATACCAACGCCGCAGAAACAAACTCCGGATGCGGGCCAATCGGGTTGCCTTCACAGCCCGTCGCCCAGCCGCGTGGCCCGCATCTATCCGCACTACCGTCGTTTCAAAAAGGAAGCGCCATGGCAGAACACATGACCCCCGTAGTCGCGAAGGTCTTGCCCGAGGAGAAGGCAGCCTTCGCGGCGGCAACTCAGCTCGTGGGTACCACGCCGTCCAACGCCATCCGCATGTTTATCGCCGCGTTCAATCGCTGCGGCACCTTCCCGTTCGACATCTCGCCCAACGGGGCTTTTGGCACTGCGCCCGATTCTCATCAATAAGTGATCCGTTTTCCTCCGTCCCCATGGGATTAGCTCTCTGCCGAGTTGTGGTAGAACTAGGGAACGGTTTTGAGGAGGTTGGCATGCTCAATGCGATGGCGTGGGCGCTTGCATGTTTTGGCGTTGTCGCTGCCGATATAGCCCTGAGCGTGGTTCTGTTTTCGGTTCTCGATGCCGTATCGGTGCTGACGGGCTATCCGATCGACAATCTCGATATCCAATGGTTCCAGGCTGCCGCTCAGACGGCGTCGTTTTTGATGGCGCTGCTGTGGTGGCGTTATCTGTGGCCCCGCTCCTTCATGGCGCGCCGGCAAGGTGAACGTCCGCTCGGCGGGGGAGCAAGTGCTGCATGGAAGCGCATCGCTTGCGTTGTCGTGATTGGCCTTGCCCTGCAGGTGGTCGTTGGCTACGTGACCGACGCCGTGCTGTCGCTGTTGCCCGACGCCGCGGCCGACTATAGCGAGCTCGTCGAGGAGACGGGCATGGGCGATACCAGCCTTCTTGCTGTCTTGACCACAGTGCTCGGCGCTCCGTTTTGCGAAGAGCTCCTGGTGCGCGGCATCATCTTTGAGTTTTCGCTGCGTGCGTTTAATCCACAGTGCCGTTCGTTCTGGAAGCGCCGGCGCCGCGCGAACGCGCAGGACGGCGCCATAGTGCCCTGGGCGGCCCCGAGTACCTGGGGCGTCGCCGCGGCAATCGTGCTGCAGGCGGCGGTCTTCGGCTTTATGCACATGAACTGGGTGCAGGGCTGCTACGCGGGCGCTGCCGGCCTCATTTTTGGTTGGGTACTCGTGACCACCGGAAAGCTTCGCTACACGATTCTGCTGCACTTTGCGTTTAATGCCGGGTCGTATCTCATGGGGCTGCTGTGGTTTGTGGGCACACCGCTCGACGTTGTGGTCACGGTTGGCATCGCCGGCTTTGTGCTGGTAGAGGCGATGCGCTCGCTGCTTCGATTGCGCATTCCCGTGTCGCGCGAAGCTGATCGGTCTGAGTAATAACGCCTTTAATTAGACCGATGCGTCCTGAACGCACCTGGCGTTTCGCCGAATGCTTCTTTAAATTTTGAGTAAAAGAATGACATGTTGGAGATGCCGACTTTTCGGGCTACATACTGCACGCTGCGCTCGGTGTTATTGAGAAGATATGCCGCCTCTGTGAGCTGCTGGTTGAGCTTGATTTGCGAAAACGTTTTGCCGGTTTTTTGCTTGATCAAGCTGCTGAGATAGCTGGTGCTATAACCCGTATCGCTCGCAATGCTTTCGAGTGTGCAGTCGCCGTAGCTTCGCTCAATATGATTCAGAATCGACACGATGCGTTCGTCCGACATGATCGCCTGGTTATCAGTTGCGGAGCGTCGGTACAGTCCTCGAATGAGAACAAGGAATAGGCTGACGGCGAGGTGCCTCATGAGTTCATTGGAATAGGCATCTTTAAAGTGATATTCGATAAAGAGCATTTCGATGAGGCGTCGCGCATGTCGGGCGTATTCCTCTGGAAGAATGAGATATTTTCGGGCCTCGCGGTTTTTGGACACAAAATCAAATAGAAGATTCGTTAATGGTGACGCGCCGGGTAGCTGGCTCAGGAACAACGAATCGAACATTTCTTTTTTGAAGACGATCGAAATGACGATATCATGCTCGCCCTTAACGTATGGAACGCTTCTGACTACGCCGGTGTTGCAAATGAGCACGTCGCCCTTTTTAAGGAGTAGTCGCCGTCCGTTGACGATAAACGTGCAGACGCCGTCGTACACGTAGTTAAGCTCCATATCCCGATTGATATGAGGAGGAATATCGGTAAAGCGCGACTCCTTGATAAGGCCCACGGGGTTTTCGTCGAGAGTTTCTTTCCAATCAAACAGATAGACCTCTTCGCCGTTAATGGTTGTGGTTTCCACCCTGTTATATCGCGGGCTGAGCTCTCCCGGATGTGTGCGATGCCACTCTTCGGTCTCGGTATGCGTATAGAGCAGCTGTTTGAGATTCGAATCCATGGGGTGCTCCAGGGGTGAACGGTAGAATCGATGCCTTAAACGGTATTATATCTAAAAAAATGTTATAAACAAACGCTTTCTATGCGATATCTTATGCATCTTGTTCTTCCTAGTATTGGGTTATCCGCTGGAGCATCCGATCAAGGTGGGCAAATGAGTAAGTTAAAACATGGGTTTGACTCCGACTTTTTATGGGGCGGAGCCATATCGTGCTCGCAGGCCGATGGCGCCTGGAATGAGGGCGGAAAGGGAAAGTCGACGCAGGATTGTCGATGGCTGGATGGTACCTGGACTCATGACCAGATTGAGGACAAGCATCAAAACAACCCCTTCTGCCATGACGAGCTAATGAACGCTCTCGCAGATGACGGCGTTGAGTTCTACCCGTTTAGGCGTGGCAACGACTTCTATCATCACTATCGTGAGGACATCGCGCTTTTTGCGGAGATGGGTCTCAAGCTGTTCCGCACCTCTATTTGCTGGAGCCGAATCTATCCTAACGGAGATGATCTTGAGCCTAACCGCGAAGGCATCGAGTGGTATCGAAGTATGCTGGGTGAGTGCAAAAAGCACGGCATTAAAACCTTCGTCACCATGCTCCACTATGACATCCCGGTAAATCTTGTCACCACATATGGGGGATGGAAGAATCGCAAGACGATTGATTTCTTCGCCCGCTATGTCGAGACAATCGTTACGGAATTGGGCGATCTGGTCGATTTCTGGCTGCCTTTTAACGAGTTCAATGCAGCGCGTTTTTCGCCTTGGGACGGGGTCTGTCTGGTCAAAGACGAAGAGGGGGAGAACTTCGATCGAGCCATCTTCCAGTGCCTGCACCACGAGTTTGTTGCCAATGCGCGTGCCGTCGAGATTGTCCATCGTCTTTCGCCCGATACTCCCGTTGGCGGCATGATCGCTCGATTCTGTACGTATCCCGCCACCTGCCGTCCCGAAGATAACATGCAGGCTATTCACGACGACCAGTATTCCAACTGGTTCTATACGGACGTGATGGCTCGTGGAAAATACCCCGCTTATATGAATCGCTATTTCGATGCGTGTGATATCGAGATTCAAATGGAACCGGGCGATGAAGAGCTCATCGCTCGCAACACGGTCGACTTCCTGGCCTTTTCGTACTACTTTTCCCAGGTATCCACCTGCGATCAGGGATGGGAGAAGACTGCGGGTAATCTGGTCATGGCAAACAAGAACCCTTATCTCGAGACGAGTGAGTGGGGCTGGCAGCTCGATCCCATTGGCCTGAGGGTTACCCTTAACCAGATGTATGACCGCTATGGGCTGCCTCTGTATATCGCCGAGAACGGCCTCGGTACATCTGATGTAGTCGAGGAGGATGGCAGCATCCACGACGAGTATCGAATCGATTATTTGCGCCAGCACATAAAGTGCCTTAAAGAAGCGGTGATCGATGGCGTTGACGTGCGCGGATACATGATCTGGGGATTCATTGACCTTGTTGCCTGCGGTCCTCTTACGATGGACAAGCGCTACGGGCTTATCTATGTCGATCTGGATAATTGCGGCAACGGCACTGCGGAGCGCTCGCGTAAAGACTCTTTCTATTGGTATCAGAAATGTATCGCCACTAATGGCGAGGATCTTGGGTAGGAGTGATTGTCGTGGCAGACAAGAAGGAACTGGCCGCTCGTGTCCTCGAGCTCGTGGGCGGCGCCGATAACGTTGTTATGGCAACGCACTGCATTACAAGGCTCAGATTCAACCTGAAGGACGATAGCAAGGCAGACCTGGAGGCCCTTAAGACGCTTGACGGCGCCTTGGGCGCGCAGGTTAAAGACGGACAGTGGCAAGTTATCATCGGCGCCAGCGTGGGGTCGGTATATGACGAATTGGAGCCCATGCTAGGTGACAGGATGGGTGGCGAGGTCTCCGCCGACGCCGAGCAGCCTGAGCTCCAAAAAGGTTCGGCTCGCGTATTCGATATCATCACCGGCATCTTTTCCGCTATCATTCCCGCACTGGTGGCGGGAGGCATCGTAAAGGGCATCCTGGCTGCTATCGCGGCTTTTGGAATCGACACGGGTGCCGGCGACTTTGCGATATTCAATATGATTTCGGATATCCCGTTCTACTTCTTGCCGTTTTTGCTGGCAATGTCTACAGCTGATAAGTTCCGGGTCAACCGTTCGCTTGCGCTTTGTGTTGCCGGATCGCTGATGTACCCGACCATTGTCAACGCTGTCGGTACGGGCGAGACGCCCCTTGCGCTGTTCGGTTTTGCGGTGCCGATTTTTAGCTACGCCGATTCCGTGTTCCCGGTTATCTTTGGCGTCATTGGCTTGTCTTTTGTATATCGTGCAATCGACAAAGTCGTGCCGGATCTTTTTAAGCTCGTTGTCGTTCCGGCGCTCTCCCTTGCTATCGTGATTCCCGTCAACCTGTTTGTGCTCGCTCCGATTGGTGCCTGGTGCGGTCTTGGTCTTGCCAACGGTATCGTTTGGCTATTCTCGACGTTAGGCCCCGTTGCCGGTTTTCTGCTGGGCTTCTTTATGCCGCTTATCGTGCTCTTCGGCATGCATCAGTCAACGAGCCCTATCCAGATTTCCAATATCGCAACGCTTGGGTATGACTATCTGCTCCCGATCTCTTTCTGCCATAACCTCGCCGAAAGCGGTGCGTCTTTTGGTGCAGCCCTGCGCATGACCGACGAAAAGCTCAAGTCCGCTGCAATGACGTGCGCCTTCTCAGCATTTATGGGAATTTCCGAGCCCGCCTTGTTTACCGTTCAGGTTCCTAACAGGACTCCGCTTATCGCTGCGATGATCGCGGATGGCATTGGCGGTGCGCTTACCGTTGTTCTCGGCGCAAAGTGCTTCGGCTTTGTTATGCCCGGCATTACCTCGTTGCCCGTTTATGCCGATCCAAGCGGCAATCCCATGAACCTGATCATGATTGTCGTCTGCATCGCTTTGACTTGGGTTATCTCTGCGGCGCTCTCGTTTGCGCTCTATGGTCGTTTCGACAAAAAGTAACGACGTTTTGAGATAGACAATATTAATTGGCCGCTCGCCGGGGAATCGTTCTGCGACGCCCCGGCGAGCGGCATTTTATTGGTGGGGCGTGTCGTGTCGCCAACGGCGGCATGCCGCCTCGCCGCGCTAGTTGCGGCGTCCGCCTCCGTTGGCACCCTGACGCCCCTGAGCTGCACGGTTGCGCCCGGCAGTGTTCTGCGCGCGCGACATGCCGCTGTGCCCCTTGCTGCCCTTAGGCCCCTTGCCAGCGGCGCCACCGTGGGCCTTGCCGCCCTTCTTGGCTGCGCCATGCCCACCGCCAGCAGACGTCTCGCCCGGGCGCGGCGGCACGGGACGGATCAGGCAATGCTTGGTGTAGCCGATCAGGTCGCGACGGCCAGCCTTTTCCAGCGCCTCGCGTACCAGCTTGTAGTTCTCGGGCTTGCGATACTGGATGAGCGCGCGCTGCATGGCCTTCTCGTGCGGGTCGCGCGCCACATAGATCGGTTTCATGGTGCGCGGGTCCACGCCGGTGTAGTACATGCACGTCGACATGGTGGACGGTGTGGGGTAGAAGTCCTGCACCTGCTCGGGCATGTAACCCATGTCGCGCACGGCTTCGGCAAGGTCCACGGCTTCCTTCATCGTTGAGCCGGGGTGGCTCGAGATCAGATACGGCACCACGTACTGCTTGAGTCCGTATTCGCGATTCAAGCGTTCAAATTTACGGCAGAATGCGTCGTAGACAGCTCGGCTCGGCTTGCCCATCACGGACAGTACCGCGTCGCTCACGTGCTCGGGCGCTACGCGCAGCTGGCCCGAGACATGGTGTTCCAGCAGCTCGCGCAAAAACTCGTCCGAGGCATCGGCCATGGTGTAGTCAAAGCGGATGCCGCTGCGGACGAAGACCTTCTTGACGCCCGGCAGCTGGCGCAGGTCGCGCAGCAGCTGCGTGTAGCCGGTCTCGTCGACCACCATGTTCTTGCACACGCTCGGCCACAGGCAGCGCTTGTTCTTGCACACGCCGTGCTTGAGCTGCTTGTCGCAGGCGGGGCGGCTAAAGTTGGCCGTCGGTCCGCCCACGTCGTTGATATAGCCCTTAAACTCGGGATCGCGCGTGAGCAGCTCGGCCTCGCGCATGATCGAGTCGTGGCTGCGCATCTGCAACACGCGGCCCTGGTGGAAGGTGAGCGCGCAAAACGAGCACTCGCCAAAACAGCCGCGGTTGGAGCTAATGGAAAACTTGATCTCGGCAAAGGCCGGCACGCCGCCTGCCGCGTCGTAGTCGGGATGCCAATCGCGTGCGTAGGGGAGTTCGGCAACCTCGTCCATCTCGTCGGTGGTG
Source organism: uncultured Collinsella sp. (assembly GCA_902494605.1). GTDB lineage: Bacteria > Actinomycetota > Coriobacteriia > Coriobacteriales > Coriobacteriaceae > Collinsella. The sequence goes on along the minus strand of CABUUG010000029.1, from coordinate 8,400 downwards.
AGTGTTGCCGACGGCGGGTTCTGCACCACATAGACGCTGTTGGGATAGGGCTCTACCAGGCGATGTCCGGTGATGGGGTCCATATTCTGCTGTTGCACGTTAAAGCTGCGCGCGTAGTTGAGCTTGTCGGCGGTAAGGTCGTCCCAGCTGGGTAGCAGGTCGTAGTCGTAGACCTCGTCGAGCGAGCCTGTGCGGTAGACGGTGCCGTTGTTATAGGTGATCTGATCGATGGGCAGCCCCGCGTCGAGCGCGTCGGCAATCTCGACAATCGCGTGCTCGCCCATGCCGTAGATGAGGATGTCGGCGCCCGAGTCGAGCAGCACCGAGCGCTTGAGCTTATCCTGCCAGTAGTCGTAGTGGGCCAGGCGGCGCAGGCTTGCCTCGATGCCGCCGATGATGATGGGGGCGTCCTTAAACGTCTGGCGGATGAGGTTGCCGTAGACCGTGACGGCTCGGTTGGGACGGCGCCCCTCCTCGCCACCGGGGGTATAGGCGTCGGTGTGGCGGCGGTGTTTGGTCACCGAATAGTGGTTGACCATGGAGTCCATGTTGCCGGCACTGACCAAAAAGCCCAGGCGCGGCTCGCCGAGCACAGTGATGCTGGCGGGGTCGGTCCAGTCGGGTTGGCAGATGATGCCCACCTTGTAGCCGTGCGCGTCGAGGACGCGACTGATGATGGCCATGCCAAAGCTGGGATGGTCCACATAGGCGTCGCCGCAGATGTAGACAAAGTCGCACTGGTCCCAGCCGCGCGTGTCCATATCGGCGCGGCTGACGGGGAGGAACTTGTCGCGGCCCGGACGCCAGGGGCGTGTGGGCGCTGCTGGGGTATGCGTGGTGCGCCCACCCTGCGCCTTACCGCTGCGCTTTTGCTGCTGGCCCTGTTTGCCCTGCTGACTGCGCTGGTTGTTCTGAGCGTGCTGAGGCTTTTTTGCCACGATCCCTCCCGGTGTTTGTATGCTGCACGTAATTGTAACCAGTCTTTTTGGGACGGGGCTAAAAAGACTGGTGGAGTACATGGGCTGGCGGATCGGCGTGTCGATGCGGGTGCCGTTTGTTTCCAGACTGTGTATCCCCGTGTCGAAGGGGCCGTCTCGCGCGCACGCCATGTTGTCAATGGGTTACAGTATGAACGGCGGCTATGTTTCCGCCAACGCACGAGAGGGTCGTCAACAAGGAGGATGCACGACGATGCAGCGTGCCAAACAGATATCGGAGTCTATTGAGCTGGGCATCATCTTGGCGCTCGCCGGTGGCTTTATGGACGTGTATTCGTACATTGGGCGCGACCATGTTTTCGCCAACGCGCAGACGGGCAACATCCTGCTCGTGGGCGTGAGCATCTCGGAGGGCAACTGGGCACTTGCGGGGCGCTACTTCTTCCCTGTGGTGTCGTTTGCTGTGGGCATTATGCTTGCCGACCTGGTACACGAGCGGTTTGGCAGTGTGATCCACTGGCGTCAGGTGACGGTGTTCTTTGAAGCCGTCATCTTGCTGGGCGTGAGCTTTATCCCCGGTGGCGGTTACAACCTGCTCGCCAACTGCCTCACCTCGTTTGCCTGCGGCATGCAGGTCGAGAGCTTCCGCAAGATACATGGTCACGGCATCGCCACGACCATGTGCATCGGTAACCTGCGCAATGCGCTGCAAAACGTGGACGACTACATCATCACCCACAAACGCGGCTTTTTGGAAAACGGCGTGCTGTACTTTGGTGTGATCTTTACCTTTGTGTTTGGCGCCGTGCTGGGCAACTGGTGTATTGAGCGCATAGGCCTGCACGCCATCGTCGTGGCGAGCTTGCTGCTGTTTGTCGCGTTTGCCATCATGTTTATCGACCGCGAGCGCGATTTGCGCTCTCGCTGGAAGCGTGCCTGCGAAGATTGGAAAGACGCCTGCCGAAAGTAACCGAATACGGCAAAGGGGCTGTCCCTTTGCCGCAATATTTTTCATCATCTGTTGAAACGCTTTAACACCTTTGACGTTCTCACGCGTTTTTTGTTTCAAAAGCGTTAGGATGGGACTTATAGCGCGGGGCGTAATGGATGCCCCGCACACGATGGGAGGCTATCAATGGCTAATCGTTTCGTTCTCAATACCATCTCTTATCATGGTTCCGGCGCCATCAAGGAGATCCCCGGCGAGCTCCAGCGTCGCGGCTACAAGAAGATCTTCGTCTGCTCCGACCCCGATCTGGTTAAGTTTGGCGTTACCGCTAAGGTGACCGACGAGCTCGACGCCGCCGGCATCGCTTGGAGCCTCTACTCCGAGATCAAGCCCAACCCCACTATCCAGAACGTCAAGGACGGCGTCGAGGCCTTCAAGGCCGCCGAGGCTGACGCTATCGTGACCATCGGTGGCGGCTCCTCCATGGACACCGCCAAGGCCATCGGCATTATTATCAACAACCCCGAGTTCGCCGATGTCCGCAGCCTCGAGGGCGTTGCTCCCACTAAGAACCACGCCGTGTTCACCATCGCTGTGCCGACGACCGCCGGTACTGCTGCCGAGGTGACCATCAACTACGTCATCACCGACCCCGAGAAGGTCCGCAAGTTCGTGTGCGTCGACACCAACGATGCCCCCGAGGTTGCTGTCGTCGATCCCGACATGATGGCTTCCATGCCCGCCGGCCTGACCGCTTCCACTGGCATGGACGCACTGACCCACGCCATCGAGGGCTACACCACCAAGGGCGCTTGGGAGCTCTCCGATATGTTCCACTTTGAGGCCATTAAGCTGATCAGCGAGAACTTGCGCGACTCCGTCGCCGAGGCCAAGTCCGGTCAGCCCGGCTCCGGCCGCGAGGGCATGGCTCTTGGCCAGTATGTCGCCGGCATGGGCTTCTCCAATGTCGGCCTGGGCATCGACCACGCCATGGCTCACACCCTGTCCGCTCACTACGACACCCCGCACGGCGTCGCCTGCGCCATGCTGCTGCCGATTGCCATGGAGTTCAACAAGCCGGTTTGCGCCGAGCGCCTGGCCAAGGTCGCCGTCGCCATGGGCGTTGACACCACGGGCATGAGCACTGACGAGGCCGCCGACGCCGCCATCGCCGCCGTCAAGCAGCTTTCCGCCGACGTGAACATCCCGCACGTCTGCGAGGCCATGAAGGCTGACGAGATCGAGGTCCTGGCTAAGGACGCCATGGCCGACGCCTGCTTCCCGGGTAACCCGCGCGAGGCGACGCTCGACGACGTCATCGAGCTCTTCAAGAAGATCTGCCCGGCTGCCTAGCCTAGTTTGGTGTTCTTTCGCCTGTAGGCGTATGGTCTTTTGACTTGCCGCTGACCCCGCCGCGCTACGCGCGGCGGGGCTTTTTGTGCCTCGTCGATGCCCCGAGATGGGCAAAACCAAGGCATGCTGCCCGCTGCGGATAGGTGGTGTACTTCCCAGCGTGCATTTTTGGGAGTATTCAGCAAGCTCTTAAGAATGCATAACGTTTTGAATGGCCCGTAGTGGTCCGCAGGCGCCCATCGACAGCCATTGTGGGCGGGCTATCGATGAGTGGAGGGGGTTGTTACTGAGTTTTTGCTTTGCGACGACCTGCAACACTGCTGTAACCGCGTCGTTTTGTCGTTCGCGATGGGGTCGTTGGGGCCCACGGTGCTGAATACTCCGTTTTTTGCACGGCCCAAGGTGGGGTACCCTGAGACGAAGCAAAAAGATTCCTCATTTCTATGCAGATACCGATAGGATTTATGCAAGATTGGGATTGTAAGCCGTGCGCGTGCGTAAAATCGGCGGGAGGACGTCTGGAGGTGGCTCGGCTCCCAGAGCCTTGCGCGTGCAGAACGGTTAAAATCGGGACTCGGTCTTAGTTTTGCTTGGAAGGATGCACATGGCTTCTGTAATCGATGCTTCTCTAGAGGAGACGCTCTCCTATATCGCGGGACAGCTTAAGACGCTGACTTCTATTGCTTCGCCTACGGGCTATACCCGTGCGGCGACTGATTATCTAATGGAAACGTTGCGTGATATGGGCTTTGGCCCCGAGCGTTCCAATAAGGGCAACGTACTGGTTGAGCTTGGCGGCGAGGGCGAGCCGCTCGTGTTGGCGAGCCATGTCGATACCCTGGGCGCCATGGTGCGCTCCATTAAGGACAATGGCCGCCTGCGTCCCACGACGCTTGGTGGGCACCAGTGGCCTACGGCCGATGGCGAGAACTGCACCGTCTACACGCGTGACGGCAATGTGTACACGGGCGTGGTTCTCAACACCGAGCCTTCGGCGCACGTGGCCGACGAGCCGGTCAAGACCATCGAGAAGAACATGGAAATCCTGCTCGATGAGAATGTCGACAGCAAGGACGACGTACTTGAGCTGGGCATTCAGACCGGCGACATCATCGCTATGGATCCGCGTACCACGGTGACGGAGAGCGGCTACATCAAGAGCCGCTTCCTTGATGACAAGCTGTCCGCGTCGATTCTGCTGGGTCTGGCCCGCGCTGTTGCTGACGGCGAGGTGTCGCTTTCGCGCAAGGTGTCCCTGCTCTTTACCGTGTACGAGGAGGTCGGCCACGGCGGTGCTTTCGTGCCGGCCGACACGCGCGAGATGATCAGCGTTGACATGGGTTGCGTGGGCGATGACCTGGGCTGCACCGAGCGCATGGTGTCGATCTGCGCCAAGGATTCGGGTGGTCCCTACAACTACGATCTGGTGACCACACTGTCCAATATCGCGCGCGAGCTGGAGCTCGATTACGCCATCGATGTGTATCCGCACTACGGCTCGGACGTTGAGGCCACGCTCTCGGCCGGCTACGACATCCGTCACGGCCTGATCGGCCCCGGCGTGTACGCGAGCCACAACTACGAGCGCAGCCACATGGACGGCGTGCGCAACACCTACGAGCTGGTCCGAGCCTACGTACAGCGCTAACGATGCAGCGGCCTCGGCTGATACAGTAGTACCGTACCGACCGAGGTCGTCCTCTCTAAGTTGCGGTGAAATAGGGACTGTTGGGCGGTTTTAAACGCTTAAACAGCCCCTATTTCACCGCAATTTATGAAGGGGATGGGGCTACTTAAGTGCGCCGGTCACCGTGCCGCCGCCCAAGACGACGTCGCCGCGGTAGGCAACGACTGCCTGGCCGGGGGCGATGGCTCGCTGCGGCTCGTCAAAAGTTAGCAGCATTTGCCCGTCTTCGCCGCGCGTAAGGGTTGCTGCCTGGTCTTTCTGACGGTAGCGGTACTTGGCGCCCACGCGAATGCCGCCGGCATCGAGTTCTGCCTCCATGCGGTCGGCAGGGGCGCTCCAGATCCAGTCGTCGGCCGTGAGTGCTGTGGCCGTTAGGTCCTCGGCCTCGCCCAGATGCACGGTGTTGTTGGCGGTGTCGACGCCCGTCACATACACGGGATGCGCCATCGCGACGCCCAAGCCCTTGCGCTGGCCGATGGTATAGCGCAACGCGCCGTTATGGCGTCCGACCACGCTGCCGTCGCGCCACACAATGTCGCCCGGTGCAGCGGGATGTCCACAGCGGCGCTCGATATAGCCCGCGTAGTCACCGTCTGGAATAAAGCAGATGTCCTCGCTTTCGGCCTTCTGGGCGTTGGTAAAGCCTTGCTCGGCGGCTATGCGGCGCACGTCGCGCTCTTTGTCTAGGCCTGCCAGCGGAAAGATCGTGTGCGCCAGGCGCTCCTGCGTAAGCGAATATAAAAAGTAGCTCTGGTCCTTTTTGGGATCTTCGCCGCGATGCAGCTGCCAGGTGCCGTCTACTGTTTGGCTTGTTTTGGCGTAATGACCCGTTGCGATGTAGTCGCAGCCCATGTCCAGCGCCGCACCGAGCAACGCGCCAAACTTTATGTGGCGGTTGCAGATGATGCACGGGTTGGGCGTCAGCCCCTCCTGGTAGGCGTTCACAAAGCGCTCGATAACGCTGTGGTCGAAGGTCTGCTGCAAGTCGAGCACATGGTGGGGTATCCCCAGACGCTCGGCGACGGCCTTCGCATCGGCGATGTCGCGGTCGACCTTACTCATGCCCGTGACGGGATCGGGCGCGGGGCAGGTGAGGCGCATGGTGGCGCCGACGCATTTGTAGCCCTGGCTTTTGAGCAGGTACGCGGTCACGCTGGAATCGACGCCGCCGCTCATGGCGACGAGTACGCGCTTGTTGTGCATGGGGAGGTTCTCCTTGGTGGCATGTGGCCAAAAAAGAAAAGCGGCGCGGGAGGCTGGTTCCGCGCCGCAGACATTGTAGCAAGTTCGGGCGTCTCGTGGGACACCCTGATTGGATGGGCTCAGACTGCCGGGAGAGAGGAGACCGGCTCGTCCGTGGGCTCAACCTATGGGCGACAGGCCCTTAGTCCTGGAAGAGCGCCGTGGACAGGTAACGCTCGCCGGTGTCGGCGAGCAGCGCCACGATGGTCTTACCCTCGTTCTCGGGGCGCTTGGCCAGCTGCAGCGCGGCCCACACGGCGGCGCCGGACGAAATGCCCACGAGCACGCCCTCCTTGTGGCCCACGGCGCGGCCGGTGGCAAAGGCGTCGTCGTTCTCGACGGGGATGATCTCGTCATAGACCTGGGTATCGAGGACGTCGGGCACAAAGCCAGCGCCGATGCCCTGGATCTTGTGCGGGCCGGCCTGGCCCTTAGAGAGCACCGGGGAAGTGGCGGGCTCGACGGCGACAACCTGAATCTCGGGGTTCTGCTCCTTGAGGAACTCGCCCACGCCGGTCACGGTGCCGCCGGTGCCAACGCCGGCGACGAAGATATCGACCTCGCCGTCGGTGTCATCCCAGATCTCGGGGCCGGTCGTGGCCTTGTGGATGGCGGGGTTGGCGGGGTTCACAAACTGGCCGGCGATAATGCTGTTGGGCGTCTCCTTCTGCAGCTCCTCGGCCTTGGCGATGGCGCCCTTCATGCCCTTGGACCCGTCGGTGAGCACGAGCTGTGCGCCATATGCCTGCATAAGCTTGCGACGCTCGACGGACATAGTCTCGGGCATGGTAATGATCACCTTGTAGCCGCGAGCCGCCGCCACCGAGGCGATGCCGACGCCGGTGTTGCCGCTCGTGGGCTCGATGATGGTGTAGTCGCCACCGCGCACGAGCTTGCCGGTCTTCTCGGCCTCGTCGATCATGTTCTTGGCGACGCGGTCTTTAACGGACCCGGCGGGGTTGAAGTATTCCAGCTTGACGAGCACGCGGGCCTTGAGGTCCTCATCGGCCTCAAAGTGAGTGAGCTCCAGAAGCGGGGTGTGGCCGATAAGCTGATCGATGGACGTGTAAACATTGCTCATGGTGAACCTCCAAAGTGTTCAAATGACTGGATACCGTGTGGTTTTACGGTGTGTGTAACAGCGAAACCCACAAACCTTATGGGTTGTTCGTTTTGCTGTTGGCAAGCATAGTAGGCACTAAAGCCTAGTAATGCAATAGGAAATAGGAGATTATTACGAGTCGATTAAGCGTCTTGACGGGAATGGGTATTTTCAAAACCAATATTTCGGCTAGAATTTCTACGGATTAAAAGACCGAAAGGCAGCAATATATATGTTGGTTTCCACAAAGGGCAGATATGCCCTGCGCGTTATGGTCGATCTGGCCGAGCACCAGGCGGCCGGTCGCATCCCGCTCAAAGAGATCGCGGCGCGACAGGGGATTTCCGAGAAATATCTGGAGAACATCTTGGCTACGCTCGTGCGCGCCAACATGCTTTCGGGCATGCGTGGCAAGGGCGGTGGCTATGTGCTCACGCGCCCGCCCGAGCAGTACACGGTGGGCGAGATCTTACGCCTGACCGAGGGCAGCCTGGCGCCGGTCGCATGCCTGGACGGCGACTGCAAGGGCTGTTCACGTTCGGATGAGTGTCCCACACTCGACGTGTGGAAGAACCTGGACAAGCTCATCAACGGCTACCTCGACGGCGTGACGCTCGATGCACTCGTCGCCCCCAACGAGGGCTACGACTACGTCATCTAGCTCCACCTGCCATTTGGGGACGGGGCAGAAATGGTAGATTTTCTTGCCCCTGAGGCTTGGCAAATGACAAGGCCGCCCATCGTTGCGATGGACGGCCTTCTTTTGGCGTGTTGTGGCGGTCCGTATCCGGTCGCTTTAGTTCCTGGCGACGCTGTCGAGAATGCTGCGCATGATGGATATCAGGATGCTGCCCATAAAGGCCGATCCAAAGCCGGCAATGGAGATACCCGCGCCCAGCAGATTGACCGACAGGTAGCTGGCCAGCTCGAGCATAAAGCTGTTGACTACGAGCTGAAAAATACCAAGCGTGATAATAGTGAGCGGCAGCGAGATGACCGTCAGGAACGGCTTGACGAGCGAGTCGACGATGTTGAGGAACAGTCCCACGAAGGCAAAGCAGACCCAGGCGTCGGCCATGCCGATGGGCGGAATGCCGGTGACGAGAATCGTTGCGATCGCTGGGGCGAT
>CABUUG010000028.1 GCA_902494605.1 uncultured Collinsella sp. | reverse complement strand
TCATGCTCTTTGACGAGCCCACGAGCGCCCTCGATCCCGAGATGATCAACGAGGTGCTCGAGGTCATGGTCCGTCTGGCACAGCAGGGCATGACGATGATCGTCATCACGCACGAGATGAACTTCGCCCGCCGCGTGGCCGACCGCGTCGTGTTTATGGCCGACGGCCAGATCGTGGAAACCGGCACGCCCGACGAGTTCTTCGACCCCCCCCAGACAAAGCGCGCCCAGGACTTCCTCAACTCCATCAAGGGCCACTAACCAGCCGCCCCGTGGGACAAATTCATCGGAAGTGTTGTCCCACATCTCCCATGCGCCCTGTCACCTTCAGATCGAAAGCAACACCTATGATCGGAACTCGTACTTCATCGTCATACACCCCGCATGTCGACGTCGCCCCCGCCGACCGTCCGCTCATCCTCGTCGCGCCGCGTTGGGAAGAGGCAAAACCGTTTTTGAGCGAGACGCTCTCCCCCAACGAGGAAATCGCAAGTGTCTTTGTCGATGCCATCCTTGCCGCCGGTGGCCTGCCGCTGCAGATGTCTATTACCGAAGACGTCGATGTTATCCGTCATTACGTGGAAATCGCTGACGGTATCGCTATTCCCGGCGGCCCGGACGTCAACCCCAAGCGCTGGGGCGACGAGCGCCCCTACGACCCCACACTGTGCTGCGAGATTCGCGACCGTTTTGAGTTTAAGCTGGTTAACGAGGTGCTCCGCGCCAAAAAGCCACTCTTTACCACCTGCCGCGGCACGCAGCTGCTCAACGTCGCCACCGGCGGCACCCTGTGCATGGACGTGCCGAGCCTGGGTGCGCGCGAGGGTCGCACGCAGTGGCGTCACACCCACGTGCTCAACGATCCCGTGCACCCCGTCGAGGTCGTGCCGGGCTCGCTGCTGGAACGCGCGGTTGGCGGGCACAGGCTAATCCAGACCAACTCCGCACACCACTGCTGCGTCGATCGTCTGGGTAAAAGCACGCGCTTGGTCGCCAAGGCAACCGACGGCGTTCCCGAGTGCATCGAAGTCGAAGGCCAGCCTTTCTGCTTGGGCGTGCAATGGCATCCCGAGTACACGTGGATGACGCTCGAGACCGACTTTAACCTGTGGAAGTCGTTTGTCGAGGCAGCGGCAAAGGTCAAGCAGGCCCGCTAGCCCGCAAACCACTCAGGTTAAAGCCTCCTATGCCAGGCGGGCGAACACCAGCCGCGGTGCCCGCCCGCCTGCATTTGGTTTGCTCGGTATGATTATCCCTCACAAACAATCAAATAAATCTCGACCGCAATCGGTCGATAGTGAAGCAAATGGTAAAAACGCTTGCTACGTTTATTAGGCAGTCAATTAAAATCGAAACGCATTGGCCGTCCCCCAACGGGGTCACGCCGCAAATCCACATGAGCATCGAGGACGGTAGCGGAAGCATGGAATTGGCCCCGAGCTGTATGTAGATCGCTACGACGTTGACAAGCAGCAGCATGCCAATCGGACCGAAGCCGGACCCATAATAGGAAACAACGATTACGCAAGAAACCACGTATGCAAGGCAGGCAGCGGCAGCAAGAACAAGTCGATAGCAAAATACATGCAGGTTGAAATACTGCTGAGCATCCAAAACGATTACGCAGTTAAGACAGTACAAAACGACACTCGACAGGATAAACGCGCCCAAAAGGGCAAAAGAAGACAGCACCACTCGCGCAACGATAGCGCACACACGCTTCCCTCCCCGAGCCTCCGACAACCCCCACGGTTCCTCAATAAAGCCCGAACTGACAAAGCGCGGCACAATGCAAGCCGCGATGAACGGAAAGAACAATGCATGAGCCAACGGGGCTACGTTGAACAGCAGACCGCGAAAAACCTCTGAATTACCAAATAGAAGGACATCCTCTGCCGATAGCCGAAGTGTCGGGTCTGGGAAAAAGCCCAAGAAACTGTTCTCACGGAGGCTACAGAACCACATCGGGAAAGAATTAAGCTGCAATACCACCATGCACGCATAAATTACCAGGATTAAGGCGTACGTCCATTTGCTCACATGCCTCAATTCTGAATGAAGAAATCTTCTAGTCTGGCGAGCCATTGAGCACACCCCCAGCACGAAAGCTCACGAGAGCGTAAATCAATACCGATAGACAGCTGGCTGCCACGCCGTATCCCAGAAGTGTCAGCTGACCCATATCGCTATACCCAAGGGCACATCCGACTCCAAGATACGGCCCCGGAAGAAGGAAAATCCATCGCAAGGACGGTATGGGCGCCTGAAGGAAGGTTCCGTAGAGCGTCAAGCTCATGACAAATCCAATAATTATCGCAGCCCCGCTCAATACAGCGCCGTCTGTAATCCGATAGATGGTCACCGTCTCCAGCGCAACCGATATCACCAATACAGCGTTGACTATCATTGCAGGCAAAAATGCAGTTAGCATATCGTGCGAGAGGTTATGCCCTCCACGTATTATGGCTATTGCAAAAAGAAGAAGGCAAAGCGCACTATATGCTACGCCAATTATTAAAGCAAACGAAAGCACATGTGCTAGGGCCCCATTAAAGCGGGTAAGACCTCTTGCTGAAGAAATTCGGTGCCCCTCTTCATAGCCGCGCTCCTGTAAAATCGCCAGGCAAACGATGAGCGGAACGAACAGAGACGTGCCGGCAAAAGCACTGCGCACAAGGGACTCATCGGGTGCAGAAGGATCGATTACATTCCAGCAGAAACCAATATCCTCCCCAAACACGCTATTGCCAAAGGCGAGCAACGTTGTTCCGTTTTTTAGAAAGACACCGAAGAGAAGGCCGAACGCCAGAATAAGCGCAAGACCAAACTTCGCCGGAAACATCCTGTGCAAACGCATCATATCTGCCTTTATGGGATGGATCGCCCGCTTCATAGCGAGACCGCCTTCATCAAGCGCCTGTAATACTCTTTTAGGGACGACGCCTCATCCCTTATGACGTCCATCGATTCCTTTTTCAGCAGTTCGCCGTCATGAATAAACACGCAACTTGTTGCAACTGATGCCAACTCATCCAAATCATGGCTAGAGACGAGCATGGTCTTACCCTGTTCTCGATTCAATCGACCGATAAGGGCCCATATACTCTCGATGCCCAGCGGGTCCAATCCATTTGCCGGCTCATCGAAAATTAGTACGTCGGTGTCGCCCAACAAAGCCGTAGCTATATCCAGCCGCCGTTTCATTCCCAGAGAAAAACTGTTCACGCTCTTTTTCTCTTCGACGTCCAGGCCGACTAGGCTCAAAACGCGAGGAATCTCACGATTCGCATCAAGCCCCCATTCCGCACATCGGATCCGAAGATTCTCAGCCGCACTGAGGGATTGGTATGCTCCGCAGGAATCTGGCACATAGCCGACACGCGTCCGCATCAGGCTCAGCTCTTTTTTCGACTTGCCCCCAAAGAGCTCCACGCTCCCCGACGACGGCTCGCAGAGGCCCAAGACGATTTTAATAAGCGTGCTTTTGCCCGCACCGTTTGCACCAACAAGGGCAAGGAGCTCAGACTGATGCACCTCGAAGGAAACGTCATGCAAAACGCGCCGTTTCCCGTAGCGCTTTGACACCTTTGATAACTTTATCGCTGATGCGTTCATCGGCCTCCCGTTCTGCTTGATAGCAAAACCGCTCATATCGTTCCTTCTTTCCTTTATCGTTTTTCATAGTTGTTATTGTTTTTCGATAACTCATATTTGTCAAGGTAATCTAAAAGAAAGAACCCGTGTTAGACACGGGCCCCTTTACGCTGATATTTCGTTATAGTTGTTCGCTTTATGCTACTCGTCGCTCAAATCTACAGCAAAGACTGATGTCGGAAGCAACGCCTCATTGCCTCCGCCGTCCCGCATCTGCCTCACGACATTTTTTGCACGCTCAACAATAAGCTCCTCAAGCTCTTTCTCGCTCACGCGCTGAATAATATCTCCCGGTTGACAGTCAAGTTCATCGCAAATATCGAGAAGCGTCTTAAGGCGAATAGCTTTAATTTTTCCGTTTCTTAGCTTAGAAATATTAGCCGGAGTATGCCCCGTGGCACGAATCAGATCAGCACTGGTCTTTCCGGTCTTAAGTAGCTGCGTCTCAAGCTCGATGATGAGATAGCTCATGCTTCCTCCTACACAAGCTCGTCAGACTGCTCTTGGAGCAGCGAGGCATAACTCCAGATCACCGAGATACACAGACAGACAGCCGCGCCGATAAGCGACCCCGCATCAAAGGCAACGCCTTGGCAAATCTCAATAACGAAGGAATGAGGCACGACGTAAAGCTCCAGCCCACCAATGGTAAGATTGACCGATCCGTAGGCACCAATAAGCGAAACCGCGGCGTTAACAGCAAAGGCAAGCGCAAGAACACGGATAAGCCGCACATGCGTCTTGGTAAAGGGCGAGACGCCTCGCGAGATGTTACGGCTGATCCCACACAGAACGACAAGCGAAATACCCACGACGAGTGCCAGGCACAGTCCGCTTGGGATAACGATGCACCCGCCATCGAGAAGCGTCACGACGCCGAAAGAATCGACAGAGGCAACGTTTGCAACCGCATACCAGATCACGTAAACAACCAACGCGGCAAAAGCGACGAGCATCCCTGCAAAAACGGCTGCCATGCAAAAGCCAAGCTTCCTGATATTTTCGCCCGCTTTGGCCATACGCTGAACGCTGTTAGACATACACTCACCCTCATCGACTCTATCGTTATTCGAACAGTTTATCGAACAACGATATTGATTGCATGCGGAAAGCCCCGCCAGTGCGCATAGGCCATTTACTAACCCGGAGGGGTGAGCGTGGATTTTTGGACACATATCGAACGAGAGTGGATAATCTCCCACTTTGAGGCCGCCACCGGGCCTAAAACGGGAGATTATCCACTCTCATAGTCATCAAGGCCCGCAAGCTCTTATTCGGCCGCCTCGCGCAGGGCCGACATCGTTGCCGCATATTGCTGCTGCAACGCATGCATTCCCTCGCGAGCGCCGTCAACGGCATCGGCGCCGCGCAACGCCTCGGTCACCACGACCGCCGGCTCGTACAGATTATCGAATCCCAGGTTCTGGCTCACGCCCTTGAGCGTGTGCGCTGCCATAAACGCACCTTCGGCGTCTCCCGCCGCCATGGCGGCCTCCAGCTTGTCCATGCTCTCGTCATCCAAAAACTTGAGGGCAAAGCGGGCAAGCATTTCCCCGCCCATCAGCCGAGCGCACGCGTCATCATAATTAGCGCCGATCTTCTCATACGCCTCACGCATGGAAATCATGGATTAAAAACTCCTTTGGTCAAACTAAATCGTAGGAAACGCGACGACATCGGCGGGGCGTGCCAATGTCTCGGCAATTTGGTCTTGCACCTCGAGCAAACAGTCGAGCAGCAACGGGTTAAAGGTGCCGCACTTACCGTCCAGAATCATCTTGATCGCTTCCTCGTGCGGGATAGCGTCCTTGTACACGCGCACGCTCGTCAGGGCATCGTACACGTCGGCCACCGAAACCACCTGTGCGGCAATGGGAATTTCGTCGCCCTTAAGGCCATCGGGATAACCCTTGCCGTCCCAGCGCTCGTGGTGCCAACGCGCGATCTGGTACGCATATTCCATAAGCGCATTGCCGGCGTGATGGCTACCCAGCTCACGCAGCATGTCGGCGCCGATCGTGGTATGCGTCTTCATAATCTCGAACTCCTCGGGCGTAAGGCGTCCGGGCTTGTTGAGAATCGCATCGTCAATCGACATCTTGCCGATATCGTGCAGCGCCGAAGCCAGGGCGATCGTGGAGCGTTCCTCATTGTCGAGGGAGATCGTGTCGCTACGCCGGACCAGACAGCCAAGCAGCAGCTCGGTCAGCTTCTCGATGTTCGTAACGTGCCTGCCGCTCTCGCCGTTGCGAAGCTCCATGACGCCGGCCATGATGTCGATGAGCATGCGACTGTTCTTGACGCGCTCGTTGTACTGCTGGGACAGCAGGTTCGTCAGGCGGCGCTGTTTGGCGTATAGGCGGATGGTGTTGCTTACACGGCGGCGCACGACACGGGAGTCAAACGGGCGGTTGATATAGTCCGAGGCGCCCAGCTCGTACGCGCGCAGAACCATATCATCGGAATCTTCGCTCGAAATCATGATGACGGGCAGATTGTCACTAACCGATCGGCGCGACAGATCGGCCAGCACCTCAAAGCCGCTTACGCCCGGCATGACAATATCCAGCAGCACGAGCGACAACTCATCGCCATAGCGGTCGACCATGTCGAGCGCCGCACGACCGTGGTCGGCCTCGAGGATGCAATACTCGTCCTTGAGCATCTCGCTGAGAATGGCTCGGTTCATCTCGGAGTCATCGACAATAAGCACCAAAGGCTTTTCGCTTTGGAAGGCCTCGATGGAATCGGCATCGGTCACGACCGTACCGGCTTTTGCCTTAGCGCGGCTCAATAACTGGACGGCGCGGCCAACGCCCTCATCGACCGTCTCGCCATGAATGCGAACGCCACCAACACATGCCGTCAAGCTCACGTACTCATGGCCCGGAATAATCGTGGAATGAATGGCTTCGGATACCTGATGCAAGCGACGGGCGAAGTCATCGGAGGGAATATCGGACATGACGACCACAAACTTGTCGCAGCCATAGCGCACAAGCTCGTCAGTCGAACGAATTCCGCTGCGTATGGCTGTCGCCACAGCACCGAGCGCAAGGTCACCGGCATGACGGCCACACGTATCGTTGAAGACCCTAAAATCATCAAGGTCGATCATCGCAACGCCGGCATTCATGCGGGCGCTACGGAGCTTTTCCTCGTAATATCGACGATTGCGCACACTCGTCAGCACGTCGGTGTAGACAAGGTCCTCTTCTGCAGCCTCTTGCTCATCGATCGGACGCACCATCAGCAGGACACGAGGCTCGCCCTCGACCTTTAGAGGGCGCAGGCGGGCGCGGTACTCAGTACCATCGTTGAGCAGTTGCTCCGACACCTCACCCGAATCTGCCAAGGCCTCAAGACTCGACTGACGCAAACAAGGGCAGTGATCGCCGGCGAGCAGGCAGTTACGCTCGCTCTTAATCTGGTCGGCCGACAGCAAACGTACCACGGGGTAGGTCTTCGCGACGCGGGCGACCTCGACGGCAGCCTCCTCGTCGGTTAGATTGGCCTCGTGATTATTGAGCATATGGGGCCCTTTCGATAGCTTCGCATAGTAGCGGTGGGTTCCAAATGTTACAAGGGTAACACCTTGCCGATGCAGGTAAGCACGTGAATGCCGTTACATTTTTATGAGTTGGCAGACGGCGCAATTGGAGCCGCAAACGTAAGGTTTTGAGCACATTTGTTAACAAGGCCGAAACGTTTGCGGGTGAAGTCTGCTTTGGCTATTGCGGGTGCTAGAGCCCCAGGATGTCACGGACAGTCTGGGCAGCCGCTACCGGGCGATCGCGCAGGCCGTTGTGCGCGCCGGGAACCATTACGAGTGGACAGTCCAAAAGCTCAGCCGCCACCCTTGTGCCCGCCTCGCGAGGCGTGTCAATCGAGAGCTCGCCCAGGAGCACGGCGGCCACCGTTTTCGACGCACGAACACTATCCCAATCGGGAACGCAGGTCATAGTAATCCCGTATTCGTTTGCCATGAAACTACGGCCGTTGCGCAGCGCATGCTTGGCTTCTGCCTCGGTTAACTTGGGGGCCTCAGGGTCCGAATCGCCGATGGCGCCCAGGAAGGCCCGTAATGCCCTGGAGACCTTTCCCGCGGCGATCATCTCGAGCAAAACCGGGGCCGCGCCCAGACCGGCACCCTCAGCCGTCACGGCGGGTTCATGCAGAATCGCACGCGAGATTATGGTGGGGTTTGCACGGAGAAGCTCCAGGGCCACCAACGTACCGGCACTGTGCGCGAGCACGTTTGCCGGAGCGCCAATATGCTCGATAACAGCCTGCAGGTCGGCGGCCTGGGCGGCGAGGTCGTAGCGTCCGTCTGCAGCGTCGCCGCTCTCGCCGCAACCGCGGCGGTCGTAAGCAATGACGCGACAGTCACGGGCGAGCTCGCGGGCGATGGCGTCAAAAAAGACGCCGTCGACGCACGCACCGTGCACGCAAACCAAGGCGGGTGCATCGGACGATACAACCGGGCTGGCATACTCGCGGCAGGCGATCGTGGTGCCCGCATTCTCGACCGTAAATTCCATGTTGTGCCCCATCGTCTTGCGTTTTGTTAACAGATTAACTGTACCCGACCCGATACCTTTCATGACGCGGCATCGAAGGCAGAGTTAAAAACGAAACCTGCAAAGCACAAGCCCGGACCATACGTTGGAGCCGATGCTATGCTTAAGGTTAATTGTCTTGAGGAGCTTTTACCTATGTCTACGTTTCTAAATGCCAGCCCCATCTTTGGGCCCGTTCGCAGCCGTCGCCTGGGCCTTTCGCTCGGTGTCAACATGATGCCGGCGAGCGGCAAGATCTGCACGTTCGACTGCATCTACTGCGAGAACGGTCTCAATGCCGAGCGCCCCTGTCACGAATCGTATAACACGGCTGCCGTGGTGCTCGATGCACTCGAGGCCAAATTGCGCGAGATGGCAGTCGAAGGTGAGCTGCCCGATGTAATCACGTTTGCCGGCAACGGCGAGCCCACCGCCGCACCGGAGTTTCCGCAGGCCATCGCCGGCGCTGTCGCGCTGCGCGACGAGTTTGCCCCAAACTCCAAGATCGCCGTGCTCTCCAACGGCACGCGCGCCGACCGTCCCCAGGTACACGACGCACTCATGATGGTCGACGACAACATCCTCAAGCTCGATACGGTCGACCCGGCATTTATCCAGCTGCTCGATCAACCCGTTGGCCCCTACGATGTGGAGCACCAGATCGAGACGTTCGCGAGCTTTAACGGCCACGTCATTATCCAGACGATGTTTTTGACCGGCGAACACCAGGGCAATCCTCTCGACAATACCGGCGAGGAGTACGTTGGCCCTTGGCTCGCGGCACTCGAGCGCATTCGTCCGCAGGAGGCGACCATCTACACGGTGGCGCGCGAGACACCGGTCACCGGCCTTGCCAAAGCAGCACCCGACGTCCTCGACGCCATTGCCGCGCGTGTGCGCGCCCTCGGCATTCCCTGCCAGGTGAGCTACTAGCAAAACCACGCAGCAGCTAGTGCCCGCCATCCCGCCCCATCAGTTGCGGTGATATAGTTCCTATTTGTGCTGTTAAACCGCTTAAATCGGAACTATATCACCGCAACTTTTATGGACGCGTGGGTGGGCTATACTAGCTGCGGATGAAAGGAAGTTAGCCATGTATGACAAAGGACCCGTGCCCGGCCGCAACGACGCTTGCTGGTGCGGCAGCGGCAAAAAATACAAGAAATGCCATAGCGCCTTCGATGAGCGCCTCGAGCGCCTGTGGGAGGAGGGCTGGGAGGTTCTGCCCCGTACGCTCTACAAGACGCCCGCCGACATCGAGGGCATCAAGCGCTCCGCCGCCATCAACGTGGGCGTGCTCGACTACGTAGGCGAGCACATCGCCGCGGGCATGACCACCAACCAGATCGACCAGATGATCTACGACTACACCGTCGAGCACGGTGGCACGCCGGCCGACCTCCACTACGAGGGCTACCCCAAAAGCGTGTGCACCTCGATCAACGATGTGGTCTGCCACGGTATCCCCTGCGATACGGACGTGCTGCACGAGGGCGACATCATCAACGTGGACTGCTCCACGATTTTGGACGGCTACTTTAGCGACTCGAGCCGCATGTTCTGCATCGGCGAGGTCTCGGCCGAGCGCCAGCGCCTGGTCGACGTCACCCGCGCCAGCGTGGAGGCGGGTCTGGCGGCCGTCAAGCCGTGGCTGCCGCTGTCCGTCATGGCCGAGGCCGTGCAAAAGACGGTCGAGGACGCCGGTTATAGCGTGGTGCGCGAGTACGGCGGACACGGCATCGGCAAGGAGTTCCACGAGGACCCGTTTGTGGGCTTTACCACCGAGGCGCCCGATGTGGACACCATCATGGCCCCGGGCATGGTCTTTACCATCGAGCCCATGGTCAATGCCGGAGCGCCCGACATTAAGATCAGCAAGGGCGACGGCTGGTGCGTGCGCACCAAGGACGGTAGCGATTCGGCCCAGTGCGAGGTACAGCTCGTGGTGACCGAGGATGGTTACGAGCTGCTGAGCTGGTAGCCCGGCGTTTTATTTGAACGTTTTGCCTGATAAAACATGCCAAAATAAATCTATCCCCTTTTGGCAGGTTGGGCGGAGAGGACTGCTTGTGAACATTCTGGTTTTGTTGCCCGTCAACGATCGTCACCGCGCGATCCTCGAGTCGAGCGCTCCGGGCGAGGACTTTATCTACACGAGCGCCGATGCCGTCACGCGTGAGCAGGTCGCCAACGCCGACGTAATCCTGGGCAACATCGACCCCGCCTTGCTTACCGCATGCGAGCATCTCCAGCTGTTGCAATTGCAGACCGCCGGCTATGACGATTACTTGGCCGCCGGCACCGTGCCGGCTGAAGCCAAGCTGTCTTGCTCGATCGGCGCCTACGGTCAGGCCGTGAGCGAGCACATGTTTGCCATGGTGCTGTCTATGATGAAGCGCCTGCCCGGCTATCACGACTTGCAGCGCGAGCATCGCTGGGAGGATTTGGGCCCGGTTACCTCGCTCAAAAACGCCAACGTGCTGGTGCTGGGCGCGGGCGATATCGGCGACCACTTCGCCACGCTCTGCCGCAGCATGGGCGCGCACGTCCGCGGCATCAAGCGCCATCCGCTCGTCTACCCCATTGTATTTGAGGACATGGACGGCATGGATGCCCTGTCTGAGCGCCTGGCCGAGGCCGATGTCGTCGCATCCTTTATGCCGAGCACGCCCGAGACCCGCGGTCTGGCGAATGCCAAGTTCTTCGCCGCGATGAAGCCGGGCGCCTTCTTTGCCAACGGCGGCCGCGGCGATCTTGTGGTCGCCGACGACTTGGTTGTCGCTCTGGAGTCGGGGCATCTCGCCGGTGCCGCGGTCGACGTCACCGACCCCGAGCCGCTGCCTGCCGCAAGCCCGCTGTGGGATGCGCCCAACATGCTCATCACGCCGCACGTCTCGGGCTGGTTCCACCTGGCAGCCACGCTCAACAACGTGGTCGACATCGCCGCGGAGAATCTGCGTCACCTGCAGGCCGGCGAGACGCTTCGATGCTGGATCGAGCACTAATCTTGTTCCGCCGTTCTAACGAACGGCGGACCACTCGACGCTGCGACCCCGTCTGGACGGCAATCTGCCTTTCAATCGTCGGGCATGGCCAGAAGGCCAATGCCCTCCTCTTTCAAGGCACCTTGCTCGCCCAGACGGGCTCTCGCTGACTTTTGTTCAACCTGCGGCGTTTTAGGGTCCTATCGGCTTGCAATGCCACTGGCATTTGCCCAGATAAAACCTGCCAAAATTAACATCCCTTTTTGGTAGGTTTTAGAGCTCCACACTTTCGGCGCCGTTGATGGTTAGGTTGCGCTCGTAGAAGGCGGTGAGGGCGCGGATCGCGTACATCACGTCGCGCACGCCGCCGGTTTCGTAGCTCGAGTGCATGGCAAGCTGCGGCAGGCCCACGTCCACGGCATGCATGCTCGCCTGCATATTCGACAGGTTGCCCAGGGTGGAACCGCCGGCCATGTCGCTCTTGTTGGCGAAAGCCTGCGTTGGCACGTCGGCGTCATCGCAGATGGCCTGGAACACCGCGCGGCTAAAGGCATCGGTGCAGTAGTGCTGGTTGGCGGCTTCCTTGATGACGATGCCGCCGTTGAGCACAACCTGATTGCGGGCGTCGCACTTCTCGGCGTGGTTGGGGTGCACGGCATGTGCGTTGTCGCAGCTCACGAGCATCGAGGCGGCAAGTGCGCGATGGTACGACTCGTCATCGAAGCCCAGCGATCCGTTAATGCGGCGCAGCGCATCGGCCAAGAACGTCGACATGGCTCCCTGCTTGGTCTCGGAGCCAACCTCCTCGTTATCAAAGCAGCAGAAGACCGAGATATCGCGCGCGTTCTCAGCACCCAAAAATGCCTGCAGCGAGGTATAGGCGCAGGCCAGGTCGTCGAGCTTGGGCGTCGAGATAAACTCGTCGGCCCAGCCCCAAATGCGCGCATCCTGACGATTGACCAGGAACAGATCGCGACCCAGAATCTGCTCGGGCTCAACGTCCAACTCGTCGGCGATTAGAGCATCAAAGTCGCCCTGCTTAAGATCACCGGCGCTGATGAGCGGGCACAGGTCGACGGCGCGGTTGGGCGCAAAGCCCTCGTTAACGCCACGATTCATATGGATGGCAAGGCTCGGAATGATAGCGACCTCGCGCTCGGTGGCAAGCAGGCGGCTCTCAATACGGTCGCCCTCGCGTACCAGCACGCGGCCCGCGAGCGCCAGCGGGCGGTCGAACCAGGTGTAGTCGATCATGCCGCCGTAGGCCTCGGTGTTCAGGCGCAGTGTCTCGCCCGCGCCATCGAGTTCGGGCACAGCCTTGACCTTAAACGTCGGCGAATCGCTGTGCGACGCCGTGAGCTGAAAATGATAGTCACCGGCAACGCCGTCCTCGCCCCACGTCGCGGCCAGGTCCTCGCCCACCTTAAAGGCAACGACGCTCGAGGTGTTGCGCTGCGTGTAATAACGCCCGCCCGGCTCGATATCCCATGCCGCGTTCTCGGGCAGGTAGGTAAAGCCCGCCTCGTCGAGCTCGGCCATAGTGGTCGCCGCCGTATGGAACATGCTGGGGCATGCCTCGATAAAGTCGATAAGGTCGTTGGCGGCCTCGATATCGTCGGGCGTCACGTGCGCGCGCTCGGGCGTTTCCTGATCCGTCATGCTCTCCCCTTTCGCTGGGTTGATGGTCCCCTCCAGCATACCCCGCCACGCCAGCGCCGCACTCTTCATTCCGTGCTTAATTCCGCGCCGCTCACCAAGTTGAGCCATCATGCCCGCGCACCTTTTGCGACAATTACGCTAACAGGACGAGAGGAGCCGTCATGAAGCCACGTAACATTGCCATCGCCTGCGGTGTCGCGGGAGTCGCCGTCGGCCTTGCCGCTGCCACCGGTATCGTTTATCACAAGCAAATCAAGTCCGCCGCGTCGCTCAAACGCTTGACCGGCTACGCGGATGGCTATGACCTGTACGCAATCGACATCGCCTACGACTACGATCTTGATCGCATCATCGCCGCTGGCGTGCGCGACGACCAGGCCTACATCGATGCCGTGGTGGCGCAGGTGCTGCCCGGTGTGCCGGTACATGTCCAGGCGCCCCAGTTTGCCTGCAGCGCTTTTGTCGCCGTAGATGCCGAAGGCCGCGTGCGCACCGGTCGCAATTACGACTTTAAAGACGACACCTCGGCGCTGCTGGTGCGCAATCACCCACGCGGCGGCTATGCCTCCATCGGCTTTGCCGCCCTCAATAACCTGGGCGCCAACACTCCGCTTGACTCCGTCACCGGACGCGCCGCGGCGTTGATGGGCCCGTTTGCCCAGCTCGACGGTGTTAACGAATGCGGCGTGTCCATTGCCGTACTCACCCTGGATTCCAAGCCCTGTGACCAGGACACGCAACGTCCCGTCATCAATACCTCGCTCGCCATCCGCCTGGTGCTCGACCGTGCCGCCACCACGCAAGAAGCTGTCGACCTGCTTTCCGCCTACGACATGCACGCCATGGCAGGACGCGATTACCACTTCTTTATCAACGACGCCGCCGGTGACGCGCGCGTAGTAGAGTGGGACCCGCGCGATCCGGACCGCGCTTTCAAAGCGACCCCTGTTCGCCAGGTCACGAACTTCTACGCCTGCTATGGCGACGAAGTGCTGCCCAACCAAAAGAATGGCGAGCTGGGCCATGGTAAAGAGCGCGCCGTCGCAATCGCCGATGTCCTTGACGCCCATGTCGGCGCCCAAGACGAGGCAGTCGCTTGGAAGGCCCTACGCGCTGCGGCGCAAAAGCCCAATCCGGAAGACATCACCAGCAACACGCAGTGGTCGGTCGTCTTTGACAATACCGAGCCCGCTGCCGCCATCACGCTGCGCCGTCACTGGGGCAACGTCGATGCCTTCGCACTGTAAGGAGCCAGGCCCGTCGACCTTACGTTCCCTGACGTTGCTTACATTTCCATACGCTTGAGCTAACACGTTTTACCCCCGTATCAACAGTGTGCGGGGGTAAACTTATGCGCATGTTATAACTTGCCCGGAAGGATTCATCATGCTCAGGATCGGTCTTCTTACCAGTGGCGGCGACTGCCAGGCGCTCAACGCCACCATGCGCGGCATCGTCAAAACGCTTATGACCAATAGCGAAGAACCTATCGAGATCTACGGTTTTGAGGACGGCTACCAGGGCCTTATCTACAGCAGGTTCCGCGTCATGACGCCCGCCGATTTTAGCGGTATCCTCACCCGCGGCGGCACCATCCTGGGCACGAGCCGCACACCGTTCAAGCGTCTGGATACCCCCGAGGCCGATGGTGTCGAGAAGGTGCCGGCGATGGTCCACACCTATCATAAGCTGCAGCTCGACTGCCTGTTTATGCTGGGCGGTAACGGCTCCACCAAGACCGCCAACCGCCTGCGCGAAGAGGGCCTCAACGTTATCGCGCTGCCCAAGACCATCGATAACGACACCTGGGGCACCGAGCTGACGTTTGGCTTTACGAGCGCCATCGACGTCGCCACCAAGTGCATCGACGACATTCACACCACCGCTTCGAGCCACGGCCGCGTGTTCGTTATCGAGATCATGGGCCACAAGGTCGGCTGGATTCCGCTGTACGCCGGCGTCGCGGGCGGCGCGGACGTCATCCTGATTCCCGAGATCCCCTACGACATGGACAACGTCATCAAGACCATCGAACATCGCATGGAGACCGGCAGCCGTTTTACCATCGTGGCCGTCGCCGAGGGTGCCATCTCTAAGGAGGACGCGGCTCTGTCCAAGAAGGAGTACAAGAGGAAGCTCGCCGAGCGCACGAGCCCGTCGATTGTCTACGACATCGCCAAGGAGATTGAAGCCAAGACCGGTCGCGAGACCCGCGTCGCCATCCCCGGTCACACGCAGCGCGGCGGTCAGCCCGACGCCCAGGACCGCATCTTTGCGACCCAGTGCGGCGTCGAGGCGGCTCTCGGCTGCCTACGCGGCGAGTTTGGCTACATGATTGCCCTGCGCGACGGCAAGATGTGCCACATGCCGCTCGAGGATGTCGCCGGCAAGCTCAAGTTTGTCGACCCCCAGAGCGACCTGGTACGCGAGGCCAAGGCGTTGGGCATCAGCTTCGGCGACGAATAGCCTCGGCCGAAATCCATCCCATCGGGCCCTCCGACCCCGCCCGACGTATTTCGATTTGGCTCCTCCCTTGACTCCGTCAAAGGTCGCCAATCGAAATCGTCGGGCGGGGTCGGAGGGCCCTGCGTTTACATACTCGCCGAGGTTATTCGTCTTCTTGCTGCGGGTGCCTGGTCTGAAATTAAGTTGCGGTGAAATAGTTCCTGCTTAGCCCGCAAATGGCTGAATCTAAGAACTATTCCACCGCAACTTTTGACCCGGGGCTCTTGGCTGCTACTTGCACTGACATTTGTCCTGAAATGGCTGGTCGTTAGGGGTTGCTACCGGTAGTTGCGGTAGGGTTGGGGCAGATTCTAACTAGAAATGGTGGTCGCTACCGGTTGTTCTCGGCATACTCGGCTCATTCGATTACGGTCACCATATGAAAGGAACTGTCATGGATCTTGCGATGGCGCAGCGGCTCGTTAATCGCCGCAAGGCTGCCGGGCTTTCTCAGGAGGCGCTTGCCGCCCAGCTGGGCGTAAGTCGTCAGGCTGTCAGTAAATGGGAGCGCAGCGAATCCTCGCCCGATACCGATAACCTTATTGCGCTCGCCGCGCTGTATGGCGTGTCACTGGATGAGCTGCTGTATGGGGAGGCGGCCAACAATGCCGACGATCTGGAGGACGGTAGCGCCAGCACCGAGACGGCGGATGTGGCTGGCGAGGCCGAGGATTCTGCCGAGAACGCCGATCGCAGCGATAAGCCACTTGTCGATGTTTCCCTCGCGCGCGGCATCCACGTTATTGATCCCAACAAAGGCGAAGAGGTTCATGTTGGCTGGAATGGCATCCATGTGGCTAACGAGCGCAAGGGTGAAGAGGTCCATGTGGGGCCGGGCGGATTGCATATCGATACGCTTGAGGACGATGGACATAGTGTGCATACCAATGACGACGGCACCGTCACCATCGACGGC
>CABUUG010000027.1 GCA_902494605.1 uncultured Collinsella sp. | reverse complement strand
GGCCCTTCAATCTTACCTGCCTCCGGCTCGTGTTCCAGTGGACTATGTATTCCTCCAGGTCGCGTTTGAAATCCTCGAACGTCTTCCACTCGCGGCCCCTGTAGAACTCGTCCTTGACGTGGCCGAAGAGCTGCTCGGTGGCGGCATTGTCGATGCAGTTCGCCTTCCTGGACATGCTCTGGACGATGCCGGCGGCCTCGAGCCTGGATGTGTACGAGGCGTGCTGGTACTGCCAGCCCCGGTCCGAGTGCATGGTCGGGGCGGCGCCCTCGGGGATCTTGGACAGCAGCTCGTCGAGCATCCTCACCTGCTGGCCCATGTCGGGCGTGGTCGATATGTCGCTCGCCACGATCTCCTTGGTGCAGAAGTCCAGCGTCGGGGCCCAGTAGGCCTTGCCGCCAGCCACCTTGAACTCGGTGACGTCCGTCCCCAGCTTCTGCCACGGGGCCCCGGCGTCGAAATCCCTCGCGATCACGTTCTCGAACGTCCTGCCGACGACGCCCTTGTACGAGTTGTACCTGTGGTAGGCCGTCTCGCGTCTGATCCCGCAGCGAATCCCCATCTCGCGCATCATCTTGAGCACGGTCTTGTCGGCTATCACGGCCCCCTCTTCCGCCCTGAGACACATCGCTATCTGCCGGTGCCCGCAGCCGTTGGCGGTGCGCGAGAAGATCTCGGCGGCCGCCTCCCGGAGCTCGGGGCGCGTGGGCCTCGGCGGGTGCGCGAGGGCGTAGTAGTAGGTCGACCTCTTGAGCTCGGCGCATGCGAGCAGGTGCCCGAGTGCGTGTCCCTCGGCGCGCAGGGCCGCGACCGCTTCGGCCTTCGCCCTGGTCAGAGCCCGTCCCTCTCGACCAGGGCGCGTAATTTTTTTAGGTAGGCCACCTCGGCCTCGAGCCTGCGGCACCGCTCCTCGAGCTCCTCCTCGCGGGTCCGCGGCCTCGCCCTGGAACCGCTCGGCCGGCCCTTGGGCCTCGGGCGCAGGGCCTCCGCGCCGCCCCGGCGGTATAGCGCGCACCACTTCTTGAGCGGCGACATCGACATTATGCCGAACGCCGCCATCGCCTCGGTCTTCGTCATGCCGCCGTCGACGACGGCGGAGGCGGCGGCGACCTTCTGCTCGTATGTGTACCTGCCCTGCTTTCCGTCCATGCGCAGCAGCACCTCGCTCCCGAATGCGCGGTATATCTCCTGCCATCTTCTCACGGCTTCCGCGGGAAGCGAAAGGGCAATCGCGGCAGATTTATACCCGTGCCCGAGCTCGAAGAGCCCTATGGCCGCCTTCCTGGCCTCGGCATCATGCTTCACCCTCAAATCAACGCGCATAAAGAAAGCCTCCCATTTCTCATGTCCAAGAAATGGGAGGCAGTTCAGTGCGGCAGGGCTTTTGGAAGGGAACTTGGTTGTGAGGGCTCGTTAGGCGAGCTTGGCCTCGAGCTCAGCGATGCGCTTGTAGGCATCGATGGTAAAGCGGGCCTGCTTCTCCAGGATCATAGTGGTCATGAGAGTGTCCTGAGCGTGAGCCATGATGAAGGTCATCTCCATCTCGCCACCGCCGGCCTCCTGCGAAAGCAGCTTGGTCTGCGTGTCGTGGGCGCCGATAAGTGCATCGCTGGCATCCTTGTGCAGCTGTTCGGCCTTCTCAAAGTCACCCTCGCGAGCAGCATCGAGCGCTGCAAGCAGATCGGTCTGGGCGTCACCTGCGTATGCGACAATCTCGAATCCAACCATCGAGATTTCTTCTTTGGTTGCCATATTGCGTTCCTTTCACATATGAACCAATGGAGAGCATCGCGTCCGGGCATACGCGCTGCGTTGTGTATGACAGAAACAATAACATTCAAACAAAAAAGAACAGCGCAAAACGTAATTTTGAGCTATGAACGGTCACTATTCGCCCGTGAACGGTTTTTAAACCAATCTGAACAATATCGAACACAATTAGCGGCAACCCAAACAGACCCGCGCCCTAGCGTACATCGCGCACCGTATCGCCCTCGACGAGCACGCCCGGAAACAGCATGTGCTCCACACCGGGTGCAGCGCCCTCGGCGCCGGCTATCTTGTCGACCGCCCACATGCCGACGCGTTTGTTGTCAAAGCGCACCGTGGTCAGGCGACGATCGGGCACGATATCGCCCAAACTATCGTCAACACCCACCACGCTTACGTCCTGGGGCACGCGCTTCCCGCGCGACTCGAGCCCACGGATGCAGCCATATGCCATGGCATCGTTGGAAGCATAAATGGCCGTACAGGTCGGATCGTCCGCCAGAGCCTGACCGGCAGCATATCCACTCTGCGCTGTCCAATCCCCACGGACGAGTCGCGGCGGCTCAATTCCATGCGCGCGCAATGTCTCGCGCCAGCCTTCCTCGCGCCGCATGCCCGAAAGCGAGCGCTCGGGACACGAGATGAAGCGCACGGTCTTGTGCCCCTGCCCCAGCAAGTACTCGACCACTTGGCGCGAGCAATCGAACTGGTCGTTATCGACCGTTGAACAGAGCGGGTGCTCCAGCATGGTAACGAGCACCGTCTGCATACCGGGCAGCGGCTCAAAGGTGCCAAAGTCCGCCGGCATGCGGTTCATAATCACAACCATGCCGTCCACCGGCAGTGCGCTCATGCGCGACGATGCGCCCTCGAGGGTATACGGATGCCCATCTACTTTAGTGAGGGTGATGGCGTAGCCGTGTTTGTCGGCGGCGGCGGCAAAGCCCTCCATACGGTCGAGGTTGCCGGTGCCAGTAATGTTGAACATGGCGACGCCGACGGTCTTGAACTTGCCGCGACGCAGCGACCGGCCGGCAAAGTTAGGACGATAGCCAAGCTCGCGCATGGCGGCACGCACGCGCTCCTTGGTCTCGGGGCGCACGCTGGGCGAATCGTGCACCGTACGCGAGACTGTCTGCTCCGAAACGCCCGCGAGACGCGCCACATCCTTAACGGAAACCGATTTTTTAACAGCGGCCATAGGTCGATCTTTCTATGTCGACGATGCCATTGGTGGCACCCTACGCAGTCATTTTTAACGCCTTCAAGTATATCCAACGCCTCCCCCACCATACGCTCACCACCCAAAACCTACCGTTCACCGACATTTTTGCTTCCCCAAACGGCTTTTTGCTCCCAAATGTTAACGTTGCCATTGCGCAAACACAGAGCCACCGGGCGGCTCAAACGTTTACGCATAAGGAATCGACGGTTCGCAGGCACAGGAACCACCGATTCGCGTCTTTATTTGTGCCGCAAAATGGCAACGTCAACATTTTGGCAACCGAACGCCAAAAGCTACCATCGTTGCTAACCCACCGACTCTTAGGAGCATTGCATGGAGCAACTCATCGCCACCATCGAAAAAGGCCAGCCCTTTTTCAACGCGATCGCCCGCAACAAGTACCTCAAGGCGATTCGCGACGGCTTTATCTCCGTCATCCCCATCATCATCTTCTCGTCCATCTTCTGCCTGGTAGCCTCGGTCCCCAACATCTGGGGTTTCTACTGGCCCGATGACATCAACAACGCCCTGTGGAAATGCTACAACTACTCCATGGGCATCCTGGCCATCGCCTGCGCCGCCACCACGGCCAAGCACTTCGCC
The DNA here is from genome assembly GCA_902494605.1 of uncultured Collinsella sp. GTDB lineage: Bacteria > Actinomycetota > Coriobacteriia > Coriobacteriales > Coriobacteriaceae > Collinsella. Next base: position 13,094 of record CABUUG010000027.1, on the reverse strand, counting down.
GACGCCCAGAACCGCGATCTACCCAAGAACAACCAGATCAACTTCATCTCGTGCATGTGTGCGGCCATCATCGGCTTCTTGCTCCTTTCGAGCGACACCATCGCCACGGACGCCGCCAGCGGCTTCAACACCACCTACCTTGGTTCCAAAGGCCTGCTGACCGCCTTTATCGCTGCGTTTGTGACCGGCATCATCTACAAGTTCTTCATTAAGCGCAACATCACCGTCAAGATGCCCGAGCAGGTTCCGCCCAACATCTCGCAGACCTTCAAGGACATCATCCCCTTCTCCGTCTGCATCACCGTCTTTTGGGTTTTTGACATCGTCTTCCGCGCTGCTTTTGGCTTCTGCTTTGCCCAGGGTGTCATCCAGGTGTTCCAGCCCCTGTTCACCGCTGCCGATGGCTACATCGGCCTCGCTGTGATCTACGGCGCCATGAGCCTGTTCTGGTTCGTCGGCGTCCACGGCCCCTCGATCGTCGAGCCCGCCATCGCCGCCGCTCTCGTTGCCAACATGACCGACAACCTGGCCGCGTTCCAGGCTGGCCAGCACGCTTCCGCTGTCCTGACCCAGGGTGCCCAGTACTTCGTCGTCTGCATGGGCGGCACCGGCGCCACGCTCGTCCTGGTCTTTATGTTCTGCTTCCTGGCCAAGTCCCAGGAGATGCGCGCCGTCGGTAAGGCCGCTATCGTTCCCGTGTGCTTTGCCGTCAACGAGCCGCTGCTGTTCGCCGCACCCATCGTGCTCAACCCCGTCTTCTTTGTCCCGTTTGTCTTTGCCCCGATCGCCAACATCTGGATCCTCAAGATCTTTATCGACTTCTTGGGCATGAACGGCTTTATGTACACCCTGCCCTGGACCGTCCCCGGCCCCATCGGTACCATCATGGGCCTGGGCTTCCAGCCGCTCGCCTTTGTGATGCTCGCCCTTATCCTGGTCGTCGACTTCGTTCTGTACTACCCGTTCTTCCGTGCCTATGACGCCCAGAAGTGCGCCGAGGAGGCCGAGATCTCCCAAGAGGAGCTCGCCGCCAAGAACGCCGAGAAGGCCGCCAAGCTCAACGATGCCTTCCAGGGCAAGGCTGACGCCAAGAGCGTTGCCGCCGGCGCTGCCGCCGAGGCCGTGAAGGCCGACTCCCCCGCCGCTTCTGCAGCACCCGCTGCCGAGGCAACGACCGCCAGCGACCTCAACGGCAAGCGCGTGCTCGTGCTCTGCCAGGGCGGCGGAACCTCGGGCCTGCTCGCCAACGCACTGGCCAAGGCTGCCAAGGAGCGCGGCATCGATCTTGAAACCGCTGCCGAGGCATATGGCAACCATGTCGACATGCTCCCCGACTTTGACCTGGTCGTCCTGGCCCCGCAGGCCGCCAGCTACCTGGCCGACCTGCAGAAGGACTGCGAACGCGTGGGCAACAAGTGCGTCGCCTGCCGTGGCAAGCAGTACATCGAGCTCTCCCAGAACGGCGATAAGTCTCTCGCCTTCGTCTCCGAGCAACTCTCGAAGTAAGTAACGCTCAGGGCCAGCCGACCATCCAAGACCGGCTGGCCCTTCGATTTAGACGATTGGATCATCATGTCCGTTAACCCTGCTAGCGTCACCTACCCGCCTACGCAGTTTCCCGAGGACTTTGTCTTTGGCGGCGCCACCGCTGCCTACCAGGTAGAGGGCGAGACCCGCACCCACGGTAAGGGCAAGGTTGCCTGGGACGACTTCCTGGAGGCCCAGGGGCGCTTTTCCCCCGATCCCGCTTCGGACTTCTACAACCAGTACCCCGTCGACTTGGAGCTGTGCGAAGAGTTTGGCATCAACGGCATTCGCCTCTCCATCGCCTGGAGCCGCATCTTCCCCAACGGTACCGGCGAAATCAACCCCGAGGGCGTCCAGTTCTACCACGATCTCTTCGCCGAGTGCCATAAGCACCATGTTGAGCCGTTCGTCACGCTGCATCACTTTGACACGCCGCTTCCTCTCTTTGAGAAGGGCGACTTCCTCAACCGCGAGACCATCGACGCCTTTGTGGACTTTGCCACCTTCTGCTTTAAGGAGTACGCCGACCAGGTGACCTACTGGTTCACCTTTAACGAGATCTGGGCCGACGCCTCCAACACCTACATCGAGGGCACCTTCCCCGGTGGCGTCAAGGCGCATCTTGCCGAGGCCTTCCAGTGCGAGCACAACATGATGCTCGCCCACGCCAAGGCAGTGCTGGCCTTCCACAACGGCGGCTTTAAGGGCAAGATTGGCGTCATTCAGTCGCTGGAGTTTAAGTATCCGCTCAACGAGAACGACCCCGCCGACATCAAAGCCGCCAACAACGAGCACGTGCTGCAAAACCAGTTCTTGCTCGACGCCACCTTCCGCGGCGACTACGCGCCCGACACCCTCGAGTGCGCCAACCGCCTGGCCGCCGTCTCGGGCGGCACCATCGAGATCTTGGACGAGGATCTGGATATCATGCGCGAGGCCGCGCTCTACAACGACTACCTGGGCGTTAACAACTACCAGTGCCGCTTCTTGAAGGCCTACGATGGCGAAAACGACCTGCACCACAACGGTACGGGAGAGAAGGGCACCGGCCGCTGGCGCGTTAAGGGCATTGGCGAGCATGTGAACAAGCCTGGCATCCCCACCACCGACTGGGACTGGATCATCTATCCCGAGGGCCTGTTCGATCTGCTCGTCTACATTAAGCAGCGCTACCCCAACTACAAGCAGATCTTCATCACCGAGAACGGCATGGGCTACAAGGACCCCTACAAGGACGGTTTTGTGGACGACCAGCCGCGCATCGACTACATCGAGCAGCACCTGCGTTGGCTGCTCAAGGCCATGGAGGTGGGCGTCAACGTGGGCGGCTACTTCCTGTGGAGCCTGCAGGATCAGTTCTCCTGGACCAATGGCTACAACAAGCGTTACGGCTTCTTTTACGTTGACTTTGAAACCCAGAAGCGCACGCCCAAGGCAAGCGCCTACTGGTACAAGCACGTGGCGCAGACCCGTCGTCTGGACTAGTGGCTGGCGGGGTTGCCCGCTCACACAACCTGTCCCCATTTCTCAGCCGGGGGCGGCACGTCACACGGCGCGCCGCCCCCGGTCTTTTTGTTTTTGGGCTGGTCGGGAGCCGTTTGTCTCGATCTGTAACATCTAGCCGAGTTTTTTGGTCCTAGCTGTTACAGATTGAGACGAACAGGATTGCTCTTTCCGAAGAATCTAAATCTGTAACACGTAGCCCGCTTTTGACCGTCTACCTGTTACAAATCGAGACAAACGGAGTAGGACCTAACCCCGTATGTCCCTAACAGTCGAGCGTTCGACCAGCGTACTCGGCACATGAATCGCCTCGATAGACGAGCTCTCTCCAATCGCCGCCTCAAACGCAAGCTTACCGACACCGCGCAAATCAAATCGCAGCGTCGTCAGCCGATTGTGAGGAACAAGTCCCTCGAGTGCGTCGTCGATACCAACCACGCTCACGTCGTCGGGCACGGACAGGCCCGCGTTCTCGAGCGCGGCGATAACGCCCAGCGCCATCTGGTCATTTGCCGCAAGCACGGCAGTCGGCGCCTGCGACCCGCCGGCAAGCACCTCGGCCGCAATCCGCTCGCCCATGGCGTACCCACTGTCCGCACTCCAATCGCCACGCAGCATCGGAGCGGCATCGACATGAGCACGACCCAGCGTATCGCGCCAACCGGCCTCACGAAAACGCGAGGAAATCGAGTTTTCCGGACCCGCCACAAACCGCATATTCGAGTGACCATGTTCCAGCAGATAATTGGTCAACAGCTCGCACGAACCATACTGGTCGGAGTCGATCGTCGTGCAGCGCGGATGCGCATACATGGACAGGATGACCGTTCGCACTCCCGGCTGGGGAACAAACTCCTCAAAATCGGGAGCCATGCGGTTCATGTTGAGAATCATGCCGTCGACGGGTCGCTCGAGCATGCGGCGCGAGGCATCGGCAAGTGTATAGGGCTTGTCGCCGCCCATCTCGATCATAGTGACGGCAAAATCGTGCTCGCGCGCCGCTTGCATGATACCCTCGAGCGTCGCCAGGTTACCGACACGTGTGATGTTGTACATGCACAGGCCAATAGAACGATACGACCCGCCGCGCAACGCCGCTCCAGCAAAATTGGGACGAAAGCCCAGCTCTTCCATGGCGGCCAGCACACGCTTGCGCGTCTTTTCCGTCACGTTGGGCATACCGTTGACCACGCGAGACACAGTCTGGCGGCTCACGCCAGCGAGCGCCGCAACCTCTGCCGCGCTCGCCGAATGACCATTCCTTGTCTGCTGAGCCATGCCTTCCACGCTAACCTGCTTCCCAACTATTCCCCGCGCCCATGGCGCATCGTACATACATCGATAACGTGCTCATGATACCCGAGCCATATACCACAACATGAAAACTTCTGTCAATCAAAACCGCTTACCGAACAAATACAACCGTTCGCGGCTGTTTGAAGTTGTTTTGTTTCTATACATCCCAGCCGGATGTTAACGTGCTCATTGTCAAATGTTCACGTGCTCATTTTGGTTCTAATCATTTTAAGATAGTGTTTATCGGGCTTTTTCACCGCTGAACGCTAACCAGGGAGCCTCCTGAGCGCAAACGCACAATATCGAACAGCGAGACGAGAGGGTGTATGCATATGTCTTTGCTAAACCGCGTACAGCAGCTGCCGAAGGGCTTTGTTTGGGGCGCCGCAACCGCCGCGTACCAAACGGAAGGTTCCACGAAGGTGGCAGGCAAGGGTAAGACCATGTGGGACGATTACCTTGTCGCCCAGGGTCGCTTTTTGCCCGACCCGGCCAGTGATTTCTACAACCGCTACGAGGAGGATATCCGCCTTTCTGCCGAGCATGGACTCAACGCCATCCGTGTGTCCATCGCCTGGACCCGCATCTTCCCCAACGGCGACGATGCCGAGCCCCTCGCCGAGGGCGTTAAGCACTACCACGAGCTGTTCGCCTGCTGCAAAAAGTATGGCGTCGAGCCCTATGTGTCCCTGCATCACTTTGACTCCCCCGCCGCCCTGTTCAACCAGGGCGACTGGCTCAACCGCAAGACCGTCGACGCCTATGTGCGCTATGCCGAGTTCTGCTTCCGCGAGTTCCGCGAGGTCAAGAATTGGTTCACCATCAACGAGCTCATCAGCCTCTCGCACTCCCAATACATCCAAGGCAACTTCCCGCCCAACCATCACTTTGATGTGACGAGCGGCATCCAGAGCCAGCACAACGAGCTCGTTGCCCACGCCCGCGCCGTCAACCTGTATAAGGATCTTGACGAGACCGAGCACCTGGGCGGACGCATTGGCATGGTCAACGTCCTGACGCCGGCATATCCTGCCACAGACTCGCCCGCCGACCAGCACGCCGCCGACCTGTACAACGCCTTCTACACCGACTTCATCATGGACGGCGCCTTCCTGGGTCACTACTCCGCGCGCACCCTCTCACTCATCAACGAGATTCTGCGTGCCAACAACGCCACGCTTACGGTTGAGGACAGCGACATGGAGGAGCTCGCCAAGGCGGCGCCCCGCAACGATATGTTCGGCCTCAACTACTATCAGTCGGCGTTTATCGCCGCCTACGATGGCGAGTCCACCAACAGCTTTAACGGCACCGGAGACAAGGGCACCTCGTGCTTTAAGTTTAAGGGCGTCGGGCAGCAGGTCGATATGCCGGGTATCCCCACCACCGACTGGGATTGGCTCATCTACCCGCAAGGCCTCTACGACACGCTCAAGCACATCAGCGCCACCTATCCCAACCTCCCCGTCATCTATATCACCGAAAACGGCCTGGGCCACAAGGACCCCGAGCCCGACGCAAACGGCATCGTCGCCGATCCCGAGCGCATCGACTTTGTCGACCAGCACATGGAGAAGGTGCTCCAGGCGCGCGCCGAGGGCGTCGACGTCCAGGGCTACTTTATCTGGAGCCTGCAGGACCAGTTCTCGTGGGCCAATGGCTATAACAAGCGCTACGGCCTGTTCTACATCGACTTCGACACGCAAAAACGCTACATCAAGCAGTCGGCACTCTGGTACAAGGAGCTCGCCGACACTATGGCGGACGCGCAGTAGCGCATCGCCTCGCTTTCCCCCGAGAAGGGAGCGGCCCTATGCGATACAAACCCAGCCGCTCCCCTCTCTCCCCCTGGGACCGACCCCGCCTGCACCCGGGCTTTTAGCAAGCGGGAGACCATATAGGTTTTCAACGTCCATGCCATTAAGATTTCATGCAAAGAGGAGCGTGAACTATGGAATCGATCGTTAAGTTCTTGGAGAAAGGTCAGCCGTACTTCGACAAGGTCTCTAAGAACATCTACCTTCAGGCCATTAAAGACGGCTTTTTTGGCAGCAATGCCCATCATCCTGTCTTCTTCTGTCTTCCTGCTTATTTCGACCCTGCCGGGCGTTGTCGCCACGGTCGGCGGCTTTACGCTGCCCGACTGGTGGAACGTCGACGTCGTGAACTTCTGCAACAAGGTTTACAACTTCACGATGGGCGTCGTGGGCATCATGGTCGCCGGCACCACCGCAAGCGCGCTGACCGGCTCCAAGAACCGCCGCATGCCTGCCGGCAAGGCCATCAACGCCACGAGCACCATGGTCGCCGCCATGTGCGCTATGCTCATCTTGGCCGTTACCCAGACGAGTGCCAAGATCGACGGCGCCGATGTCTCGGTGTTCTTTACCGACAACATGGGCACCAAGGGCCTGCTGAGCTCCTTTGTCGCCGCATTTGCCACGGTCAACATCTATGCCTTCTGCATTAAGCGAGACATCACCATCAAGCTGCCCAAAGAAGTCCCCGGCGCCATCGCCCAGAACTTCCGCGACATCTTCGCCTTCAGCTTCTCCATCCTGTTTGTCGCCGTCATCGACGTTATCTGCCGCACCTGCTTGGCCGTCCCGTTTGCCAACGTCATCTCCACGCTGGTGAGCCCGCTGTTCGCCGCTGCCGATTCCTACGCCGGCCTCGCCCTCATCTGGTTCATGATCCCGCTGTTCTGGTTCATGGGCATCCACGGCCCCTCGGTCGTTAAGCCTGCCCTCAACGCCGCGCTGTTTGGCAACATCACTACCAACCTCGCCACGCTGCAGGCCGGCGGTCACCCCGCCCTCGCCCTGACCGAGAACTTCGGTAACTACATCGGCGAACTCGGCGGCACCGGCGCCACGTTCATTGTCCCAATCATCTTCCTGCTCTTTATGCGCTCCAAGCAGCTCAAGGCCGTCGGCAAAGCCTCTGTCGTACCCGTGATGTTCGCCGTCAACGAGCCGCTGCTGTTCGCCGCGCCCATCATCCTCAACCCGTACTTCCTGATCCCGTTCCTGTTTGCCCCCGTGGCCAACGTCCTCATTGGTAAGTTCTTCATCGACTTTTTGGGCATGAACGGCTTTATCTATGCCATGCCGTGGGCACTCCCCGGACCGATCGGCACCTTCATCGACACCAACTTCCAGCCGATCTCTCTGGTCCTGGTTGTCGTCCTGCTGGTCGTTGACTTCTTGATCTACTACCCGTTCTGCAAGGCCTACGACAACGTCCTGTGCAAGCAGGAGGCCGAGACCCTGGCCGAAGAAGAGGCCGAGGAGACCAAGGCCGTCAAGACCGCTGCCGCCCCCGCCGTTGAGGCTCCTGTTGTCGAGACCGCTTCTGCCACTGAGGCCTCCGCAGCTCCGTCCGCCCTTAAGGGCAAGGATCTGAGGGTTCTGGTTCTGTGCGCTGGCGCCGGCACCTCTGCACTGCTCGCCAACGCGCTTAAGGAAGGCGCCGACGAGCTGGGCATCGACATTACCGCCAACGCCGGTGCCTACGGCAGCCACTACGCCATCATGGACCAGTACAACGTCATCGTCCTGGCTCCGCAGGTTCGCACCTATTACAACGAGATGAAGGCCGACACCGACCGCCTGGGCATCACGCTGCTGTCGCCCAAGGGCAAACAGTACATCGACCTCACTAAGGATCCCAAGGGTGCCGTCGCCTGGATCGAGGAAAACCTCGAGGCATAAGACGCTGACACCACCTGCCGCTTGCAGAAAAAAAATGGCCCGTGCATCGATGCGTGATGCGCGGGCCATTTTGTTTAGACCGCACCCGTCCTCCTGTTCATCTTAATCTGTAACATCTAGCCCAGTTTTTGGGTCCCAGCTGTTACAGATCGAGGTGAACGCACAGGCCAAGCCAAAAATCTCAATCTGTAACATGTAGACCGCTTTTGACCGCTTAGATGTTACAGATCGAGACAAACAGATGGGTCAATCCAATCAATCTAGATCTGTAACACCTGGCTGGTCATTTCACTCCTAACTGTTACAGATCGAGACAAAGATGATGGCTGGGTAGACAAAATCTCAATCTATAACACCTAGTCGAGTTTTCTGGTCCCACCTGTTACAGATTTAGACGAGCAGGCCGAGCACGTCTACGCCCGCAGATCCCTTACGCTGGAACGCTCGACCAACACGCCCGAGACGAGCGTACGACTTCTGGAGCTCGGGGCTTCCAGACCTGCGACGACCTCATTAAGCGCACGGACGCCCAGCTCGCGGTGGCGAAACTTCACCGACGTCAGAATCGAGTTGGGAATCGTCTTGTAAAGCTCGTCATCAAAGCCGATCACGGACACATCATTGGGCACACTGAGCCCTTTGTCACGTAGAGCCATCATCACGCCGTTTGCCATGCAGTCGTTAGCAGCGAGGACCGCCGTGCAATCGGGCTTATCGGCAAGCACAAGGCCCGCGGCATAGCCACTATCCGCATTCCAATCGCCTTGCAGAGGCTCGGGCGGCTCAATGCCACGCGCCTCGAGTGCCGCACGCCAACCTTTCATACGACACTGGCTCGACAGCGACTCTTTCTTACCAGAGACGAAGTATACGTTCTTGTGCCCGCGATTTAAGAAGTACTCGCACGCCATGCGCGCACCACCCTCTTGATCGTCACTAACGGTAGAGCAGGTAGGATGCTCCATCGGCGTGATAATCACCGTCTTGAGGTCCTTCGGTGCCTCAAAGGTATCAAAGTCATCGACCATCTGACGCAGGTTGAAGATCATGCCATCAACAGGCAGCTGCGACATCCTACGCGCCGCATCGGCAAGGGTCATCTTCTCCCCTGCCCGCTTTTTGATCATCGTGAGCGCAAAGCCTCGCTCTTCGGCGGCATCGGCAATACCGTCAATCATGTCCACGGCGCCGCCCGACAAGTGGAACATCACCACGCCGATGCACCCGTAACGGCCCAACTTGAGTGAACGCGCGGCAAAGTTGGCTCGAAACCCGAGCGCCTCCATGGCAGCATGGACCCTATCGCGTGTCGACTCTCGCACGCTATCGGGCTCGTTGATCACACGCGACACCGTCTTGAGAGAAACACCCGCGGCAATCGCCACATCGTTCATTGAGACATTTTTCTTGTCCATCGTTGCCACTACTTCTCCAGTCGGTTTTGCATCGCTTGTTTTTTGCGTTCTAGCATACACTACCTGCCCGACTGACAAATCAACCGTTTACCGGACAATATCGACCGCTCACCCGTAAATCCTTGTTGCTCTTCCAAAAATGTCTTACGTTGTCATTAACGAAATGACAACGTTGTCATTTCGCAATGCCCTCCTTAAGCAGGAAGGTTTCCGGGCAGTCCTGACCATCCATCGACGACCAGTTCCATCCACATGCATCGCGCATCAAGTAGCAAAGGAGCTCTATGGACGCCATCGTAAAGATGCTCGAAAAGCATCAACCGTTCTTTGAGAAGATCTCGAGGAACGTCTACCTCCAGGCCATTAAGGACGGATTCCTTGGGTGCATGCCCATCGTCCTCACCTCTTCGATCTTCCTGCTAATCGCCACCCTTCCCGGCGTCGTTGGCATCACGCTGCCCCAGCCGCTCATCGACTGGTGCAACAAGCTGTACAACTTCACCATGGGCGTCATGGGCATCATGGTTGCCGGCACCACTGCCAAGAACTTCACGGCGTCCATGAACCGTCGCATGCCCGCCGGCAAGGTGCTCAACGACGGCTCCACCATGGTTGCCGCCCAGTGCAGCATGCTTTTGCTCGCTGTTACGCAGTTCACCACCAAGTTCAACGGCTCCGAGCTTTCGGTCTTCGATTGCACCAGCATGGGTACACGCGGTCTGTTCTCGGCCTATATCGCAGCGTTCATTACCGTGTGGGTCTATAAATTCTGCGTCTCGCGCGATCTGACCATTAAGCTGCCCAAGGAGGTCCCGGGCGCCATCGCTCAGAACTTCCGCGACATCATCCCCTTTGGCGGCGCCGTCATCATCTGCGGCATCATCGATGTCGTCGTGCGCAACCTCATGGGCGTTCCGTTCTCCGAGCTGCTCATCAAGCTGCTCTCCCCGCTCTTCACTGCAGCAGAGACCTACCCCGGACTCATCCTTATTCAGGCAGCCACCGCGTTCTTCTGGTTCATCGGCGTCCACGGCCCCTCGATCGTCCAGCCGGGCATCGACCCCATCCGTCTTGCCAACCAGGCCGAGAACCTGCAGGTTCTGCTGGCCGGTGGTCACCCCGCCCACTCCCTCACCTTTAACATGTCGCTCGTGGGTGAGTTCGGCGGCACCGGCGCCACGTTCATCGTGCCGCTCCTGCTGATTCTCTTTATGAAGTCCAAGCAGCTCAAAGCCGTCGGTAAGGCCTCGATTGTTCCTGTTGCTTTCGCCGTCAACGAGCCGCTGCTCTTTGGCGCGCCGATGATCCTTAACCCCTACATGCTCATCCCCTTTGTTGCCGCCGGCTGCGTCAACGTAAGCGTTGCCAAGTTCTTTATCGATAACGTGGGCATGAACGGCTTCTCCTTCGTGGTGCCTTGGGCCACCCCTGCCCCCATCGGCATCTTCATCACCACGAACTTCCAGCTTATCGCCCTGGTGTTTGTCGCAATCATCATCTTGCTGGACGCCATCATCTACCTGCCGTTCTTGAAGGCGTACGATAAGCTGCTCTGCGACCAGGAGGCCGAGCGCGCCGCCGAGCTGGGTCTCGAGTCCGATGGTGCTGCCGCCATCGCCGCCAGCACCTCTGCGCCCGCTGTCGAGCAGACCGCCGCTGTCACCGCTTCCGTCGAGCCGACCGCCGCTGCCGCCGACAGCGAGCCTGTCGCCGATCAGCCCGAGCCCGCTGCCGATGCATCCGCTAAGAAGGATGTCGACGGTCTGAAGGTCCTCGTCCTGTGCGCCGGCGCCGGCACCTCCGCCATGCTTGCCAACGCTATCAAGGAAGGTGCTGCGCAGACCGGAGAGAACATCGCTTCCTCCGCAGGCGCCTATGGCCAGCACACTGCCATCATGGATCAGTACGACGTCATCGTGCTCGCTCCGCAGGTTCGTAGCTACTACAACGACATGAAGGCCGACACCGATCGTCTGGGCATTAAGCTGCTCGCCCCGCGCGGTAAGGAATATATCGACCTTACTCGCGATCCCGCTGGCGCCATCAAGTGGCTCCGCGAGAACCTCGACTAGGTTCCTCCCTCTGTTGGTGCCCGGATCCCCAGTTCGGGCACCTCTCCCTATTCGAATCCCACAGAAAGGATGACTCATGACCAACCCCATGCAGTTCCCCGACGGCTTTGTGTTTGGCGGCGCCACCGCTGCTTACCAGGTTGAGGGCGAGACCCGTACGCACGGCAAGGGCAAAGTGCCCTGGGACGATTTCCTGGCTGCTCAGGGTCGCTTCTCCCCCGATCCCGCAAGCGATTTCTACAACAAGTACCCGGTCGATATCGACCTGTGCCAGCGCTTCGGCATCAACGGTATCCGTGTCTCCATCGCTTGGAGCCGTATCTTCCCCAGCGGCACTGGTGAGATTAACCCCGAGGGTGTTGCCTTCTATCACGAGCTCTTTGCCACCTGCAATAAAGCCGGCGTTATCCCCTATGTCACGCTCGATCACTTCGATACGCCCGAGGCCTTTTACCAGAACGGCGGCGAGGGCTTCCTGACGCGCACGACGATCGACGCCTTTGTCGAGTACGCCAAGTTCTGCTTTGCCGAGTTCACCGAGGTCAAGCACTGGTTCACGTTTAACGAGATTCCCGCGACCGCCGAGGGCAGCTTTATCGTCGGCAACTGGCCGCACGGCGAGAAGTATCGCCTGGACAAGGCCTTCCAGCTCATGCACAACATGATGGTGGCCCACGCCAAGGCCGTCGTCGCCTTCCACGAGGGCGGCTTTGAGGGCGAGATCGGCATTGTCCAGAACCTGGAGCCCAAGTATCCCCTCGACCCCAACAGCGCTGCCGACTGCGAGGCAGCTCGCATGGCCGACGTCATCAACAACCGCTGGGTACTCGACGCCACCTTCCGCGGCCACTATGCAGCCGACACCATGGAGGCTGCGACCAAGCTGGCCCATATCGCCGGCGGCGAGCTCGACGTCCGCGACGAGGACATCGCCGCGCTGACCGCCGCGCTCCCCTACAACGATTGCCTGGGCGTCAACACCTACAAGTGCCAGTTCCTGCGTGCCGCCGAGGGCGAAAACGACATCAACCACAATGGCACCGGCGACAAGGGCTCCTCGCGCTGGTTCCTCAAGGGCGTGGGCGAGTCATGCGTGCGCGAAGGCGTACCCACCACCGATTGGGACTGGATTATCTATCCCGAGGGCCTGTACGATCTGCTGCTGCGCATTAAGAACGATTACCCCAACTACAAGAAGATCTACATCACCGAGAACGGCATGGGCTATAAGGACGACTTTGAGGACGGCTTTATCGACGACGCCCCTCGCATCGACTACATGCGTCAGCATCTCGCATGGATCCTCAAGGCAATCGACGGCGGCGTAAACGTCGACGGTTACTTCGTGTGGTCGCTGCAGGACCAGTTCTCCTGGACCAACGGCTATAACAAGCGCTATGGCCTGTTCTACATCGACTTTGAGACCCAGAAGCGCTATCCCAAGGCGAGCGCGTACTGGTACAAGAACGTCGCGGAGACTGGCCTGCTTATGGCCTAGTTTCCGCCGCATACCCCCTGTCGGGGGCGGAAAAAAAAAAAACCCAGGGGGAAAGGAGGGGGAATGTATT
>CABUUG010000026.1 GCA_902494605.1 uncultured Collinsella sp. | reverse complement strand
CTCGCCGTCATCGACCTCGTAGAAGCGGTTGATGAGGTTGGTGATGGTCGTCTTGCCGGCGCCCGTGGAGCCCACAAACGCAATCTTTTGCCCCGGCTTGGCAAACAGGTTGAGGTCCGTGAGCACGCGGGCGCCCGGCACGTAGGAAAAGTCCACGGCATGGAAGCGCACGTCGCCGGCAAGCGGGACCAAGCCGCACGTGAGCTCGATGCCGTCGGCGGCCACCGCGCGGCCCGACTCATCAACGGCTGCCACGTCATGCAAGTGCCCGTACGCGCCCACGCCCTGGCCCTCGGGAATCTTCCACGCCCACGCGGCGTCGCCCGTCTGCACCAGCTCCACGCAGCCCTCGTCCACCTCGGGCTCAAGGTCCATAGCCGCAAACAGGCGCTCGGCACCGGCCAACGCGTTGAGCAAGAAGTTGCCCAGCTGCGTAAACTGGTTGATGGGCATGGCCGCCTGGCGCACAAAGACCAGGTAGCTCGCGAGCGCGCCCACGTCGGCGAGTCCCTTGATGCAGAGCATGCCGCCCGCCACGGCGACGATGGCATAGTTGACGTAGCCAATCACCACGGTCATGGGCACCATGGAGTTGGCATAGCTCACGGCGGCGGTGCCGGTGCGGCGAAGCTCGTCGTTGCGGCAGGTGAAGCCGGCGACATTCGCCGCCTCGCGGTTAAAGACCTTGATGACCTTTTGGCCCGAGACCATCTCTTCGACGTATCCGTCCAGGTCGCCAAGCGATGCCTGCTGGGCAGCAAAGAAACGCTTAGAGCGCGCGCCCGAGTAGCGCGCATACAGCACAATGGCCGCATCGCACACGAGTGTGATAATCGTGAGCTGCCAGTTAAGGATGATGAGCATAGCCGTGGTGCCCACAACCTGAATGGCGGCCTGAATCACGTTGGCAAAGCTGTTGTTGAGCGCCTCGGAGACGGTGTCGACGTCATTGGTGAAAAAGCTCATGATGTCGCCCGAGCGCGTGCTGTCAAAATAACTGAGCGGCAGCGTCTGGATGTGCGCGAACAGGTCGCGGCGAATATCGGACACCACGCGTTGGGCCGCGCGCACCATGATCTGCGAGTAGCCCAGGGCCGAAAGCACGCCCGCGGCGTAGATGATCGCCGTCAGGATGACCTGCTTGGCGAGCAGTTCCTCCCCGCCCGTAGCCAAACCGTTAACGATGGGGCGCACCATGTAGGTGCCGGCGAGGCTCGCGATGGCGGCGACGGAGGCGAGCACGCCCACCGCGAGCAACGAGAACTTGGCATGCCCCATGTAGGAGAGCAGGCGGCGCACCGTGCGCTTGAGGTCGGCCGGGCGTGCTTGGGCTGCGGTCTTAGGCATGGCGCTCACCCCCTTCCAAGGGCGATCCGCTGGGAACGGAGGAAAACGGATCATTCGCGCAGCCATCGTCGCCGCCGTCGCTGGCGTCCGTGTTCCCCGCAAACTCCATCTGCGAGGCGTAAATCTCCTGGTATATGTTGTCGCCCGCCAGCAGTTCCTCGTGCGTGCCCACGCCGTGGACACGACCGTCATCCAACACCACAATGCGATCGGCATCCATGACGCTCGCGATGCGCTGGGCGATGATGAGCACGGTCGTATTGGGAATCCGAGCGATGTGCTCGCGAATCTTAGCGTCGGTCGCCATATCGACCGCGCTGGTGGAGTCATCAAAAATGAGCACGCGCGGATGCTTGAGCAGTGTGCGTGCGATGCACAGGCGCTGCTTCTGGCCACCCGAGACACCGGCGCCGCCTTGGCCCAACTCGCCGTCGAGTCCGCCGATGCGATCAAGGAACTCGTCCACGCACGCCGCGCGGCAAGCCGCGAGGAGCTCATCGTCCGACGCCTGCGGATTACCCCACTGCAGGTTCTCGCGCACGGTGCCCGTGAACAGCACATTCTTTTGCAGCACAATGCCCACGGCATCGCGTAAGGTCGCGAGGTCGTAGTCGCGCACGTCGTGTCCGCCCACAAGCACGGTGCCCTCAGTGGCGTCGTACAGGCGCGCAATCAGCTGCACAAGCGAACTCTTGCCCGAGCCCGTGCCGCCGAGGATGCCCACCGTCGAGCCGCTCTCGATGCGAAGGTCGATATGCTCGAGCACATCCTCGGCTGCATCCGCGCGGTATTTAAAGGAAACGTCGCGAAACTCGATACTGCCGTCCGCTGGCGCCGCAATCGCGAGGTCTCCCGCGGGGTTGGCGATAAAGGGCTCCTCATCGAGCACCTCGGCGATACGGCCCACACTCGTAAGAGCGCGCGTGAGCAGCAAAAACACGTTGGAAATCATCATGAGCGAATTCATGATCAGCAGCACGTAGCTCATAAAGCCCGTGAGAGAGCCTACACCCAACTTGCCGGCGAGAATCATGCGGCCGCCAATCCACAGGATGGAGAGCGCAGCCACGTACATCGACAGCTGAAACACCGGCAGGTTGAGCACCGCGCTGCCAAAGGTCTTTGTCGCAGTGCGCGCGAGCTCGGTATTGACGGTGTCGAACTTGGCCTCCTCGTGCTCAGCGCGCACGTAAGCCTTCACGGCGCGCACGGCGGTAAGGTCCTCTTGCACCACGCCGTTGAGGTGGTCCATCGAGGTCTGGAGTTGGCGGTAGAGCGGGCTCACACGCACGGTAATGATACCGAGCACGATGGCGAGCATCGGCAGAATGACGGCAAAGACCGCCGCGAGCTCGCGCGAGAGCGCAAAAGCGTAGACGAAGCCCATGACCAGATTTACCGGCCCGCGCACCATGGGGCGGAAGCCGTTACCTACGGCGTTTTGAATCACGGTGATGTCGGTGGTCATGCGAGTGACGAGCGAGCTGGCGTCGTAGTTGTCCAGATTGCCAAAAGCGAGCGTCTGGATCTTGCGATACTCGGCCTCGCGCAGGTTAGCGCCCAGCCCCGAGGCGACGCGAGCAGACGTGCGTGCATAGCCCAAGCCAAGTACCAGCGAAAATGCGGCGCATACCAACATATACGTACCCTGCAACAGCATGTAGTTGATGTCGCCCGCGGGCACGCCCACATCGATGATATTTGCCATGATGACCGGGATAAACAGCTCGAGCGCCGTCTCAGCAGTCACAAAGAACACGCCGAGTATGGCATCGCGGCGGTATGCCCCCAGATAGGAAAACAGAATCTTGAGATTGCGCACGCAGGTTCATCCCCCATCAAACGTTGTTCGCAAACCCACGTATTATGGCGCGCCGTGCGGCGGTGTCAAGTGTTCCGAAATCGATTTCTGCAAGGCTAGTGCAGGCGCCATGCTCACAGGGCGCACGTCCGTATTCAATTAGAAATGAACGCGAGCGTGACTTTTTCGCCCCACCGCCAACACAAACCTTGACTCTACAATCGTTGTAGGGTTTTCACTACACTGGTATGTAAACGACCCAAGCCAGAAAGTGCCCCGCCCATGGAACACGACCTCACACACGGCAATGTCCTCAAGACCATCGCGGTCTTTGCCCTGCCCTATATGCTCTCGTACTTTTTGCAGATGCTCTACGGCATGGCCGATCTGTACATGATGGGGCAGTTCAGCGGCGCCGCCGGCATCACCGCCGTGGGCAATGGCGCGCAGACGCTCTATATCATTACCGTGACGCTTGTGGGCCTGGCCATGGGAACGACGGTTATCGTCGGCCACGCCGTGGGCTCGCGTCGCTTCGACCGTGCCGAGACCGCCATCGGCAACACCATCACGCTCTTTATGGGTGTCTCGGTGGTGCTGGCCGTTGTCCTGCTTGCGCTGTGCCCGCAGGTTGTGGCGCTCATTGGCACGCCGGCCGAGGCGGTCGAAGGAACCGCCGCCTACCTGCGTATCTGCTTTGTCGGCATTCCCTTTATCGCCGCGTACAACATTCTTTCGGCCATCTTTCGCGGGCTGGGAGATTCGCGCTCGCCCATGTACGTGATCGGCGTGGCATGCATCATCAACATCGCGCTCGACTTTCTATTTATCGGCCACATGGGACTCGGCCCCGTGGGTGCGGCGCTCGGCACGGTAACCGCCCAGACGGCAAGCGTTGCCCTCGCGCTCGTGTGGCTCAAGAGCCGTCGCACGAACATCCACGTTAAGCGTAGCGACCTGCGCCCCCAGCCCGAGGTGCTCGGCAGCATTCTTAAGATCGGCGTGCCCGTGGCCGTGCAGGACGGCTGCATCCAGGTGGCGTTTATGTTCATCACCGTCATTGCCAACCACCGAGGGCTCGTCGACGCTGCCGCCGTGGGCCTGGTCGAAAAGATGATCAGCTTTTTGTTCATTGTGCCGAGTTCCATGGGTGCCACCGTCAGCGCGCTCACGGCGCAAAACGCCGGCGCGGGCAAGGGCGATCGCGCGCGTCAGGTGCTCAAAGACGCCATGACGATCTCGGTGGTGTATGGCTGCCTGATCACGGTGCTGATGCGGCTGGTGGCACCGGCGTTTATCGGCTTTTTTGCCAAGGACTCCGCGGTCGTCGCGGCCGGTACCGGCTATATGCGCAGCTACATTTTCGACGCGATTTTTGCCGGCATCCACATTTGCTTTAGTGGCTTTTTCGCTGCATACGGCAAGAGTTACATCGGCTTTGCGCACAACGTGCTGGCCGTGGCACTCATTCGCGTGCCGGGCGCGTGGCTGCTGTCGAACGCCTATTCCGACACGCTGTTTCCCATGGGCATCGCTTCGCCATGCGGCTCGATTTTGTCGGCAGTCATCTGTGTTGTCGCGTTTACCGTGCTCAACCGGCGTGGGGCTTTTGACAAGTTGGCAGCGTAGCGGGGCAACGCGAAATCGCCCCCATCGACGACATCATCAGCGACGACCCGGCGACCTACGTGACGCAGATCACGGTGCCGGTTGTCCCGGCAAAGTAAGAACCGCCCGGAAGGCATCGTGCTTCCGGGCGGTTCTTACTAATCATTATCCAGCAACTCGAATCGATTTCTAGATATCACCAATGCGGCATAATCTTGGCTTTGGTGAAAAACATGGGCAACCACAACGTCCTCGTTATCGTAGTAATAAAGCATTACATAAGAATTGACGAGGCAAGCATGGTAGCCAAGCGCTGCAAGCTCGGGTAACTTCGATAAGCCGTAGTCAACTACACCACTTTGAAGAAGCTGGAGCTGACTACGGTATTTATCAAGAAAATGCCGGGCGGTAAAAATACCATGCCCTAATAGATAATCAACGATATCGTCAACCTCTTGTTCAGCTGTAGGCAGAATCTTGACGTTATAGGCCATATTTTGCCTCAAGGTCATCGAGGGCCTCAAAGGCATCACGCGCCGTGCCGGCAGCACGCTCCCGCTCGGCCACAGCTATACGAGCCATCAGGCGAGCCTTAGCCTGTTCCTGAACCATGAGGTCATAGTCTTCAGATCGAAGTACAACAAATTTGCTATAGCCGTTTTTTGTAACAGTCACTGGGCCCGTAGTAGTTTCAACGAGCTCAGAAAACTTTGCGGTGTCCCGCATATCTTTAATTGGAACGCAAACGGGCATGGCACACTCCTAACATAATTGTGTACACAATTATGTTACACCAAAACGACCCCGCTAAAGTCCTAAAGCATCTTCACTGACAATCTGAATGTCATCGCCCTTGGACTGGAGTTCCAAGGCTTTCTTTACCTTACTCCCGTAGTTCTTTGTAGTCCAAGCATCGCTGCCTTCATCGCCCACAACCACGTAGTCGCATTTCTTTGACACGCCACTCAGTACCTGGCCGCCATTCTGCAAAATAAACTGCTTGATACACTCTTTTGAACCATGATAGAAAGTACCAGAGAGGCAGAATTTCTTTCCTTCAATTTGAACCTGTCGATGCGCTACGCCATCGGAGCAGGGATTGATTACCCCCTGCAATAAACCAACCAATTGATTGGATTCGCGCTCATCTATATCACCATCCGCCAAAGCGGCAGTTAGAAGCGAGCAAACTTTGTCGAGCAAAGGGTCGCCTTGCAACTTATCATGTTCTTCGACATACTGCAGTACTGACATTGCCTCCAAGGCATCAACTCGGCCATTGGCGACTATCATTTCGCACAAACTTAGAAAGTCGCAGTAATCGGCAGTCTTTTCCGACTTCACTCTCTGTGCCGAAGCACGGGAAGCCCCTTCATTTGAACGTCGTTTGCAACTAGCACCAAGACTATACGGTGCAAACGTGGGGACACGCCCCTCGTCTTCCATAACCAACGAGTGGAAAATACGCCTGCAAGCATCCGCATCGTCCAAGGCTCGATGATGGTTCCCCATCTCAAGATCTAGGCATCGGCAAACCGTTGGAAGCTTATAGTCTGGGTATTCTGGATGCCACTGCTTGGCAAGCTCTTTAGTGCAGGCGTAATTCCACTCGGGCCTGTCAAGTTCATAGGCGTCGAATAGCTTCCACAGAACCGCCAAATCAAATGAAGCGTTGTGAGCAACCAGAGCGGCTCCGTCAAACAAGCTTTTCAATGAGCGTGACCATATTTCCGGAAATGTAGGAGCACCGGCAACATCAGCGTGGGAAATGCCCGTTAGCCTCATGTTTATTTCCGAAAACGGCTCCTCAGGATCAACCAAATAGGAATCCTCTGCAAGGACGGCACCATTGCAGTCACATCGAATTAGTCCAATTGAGCTAATTCGATCATTGTGTCCATTTGGAGTTTCAACATCCAAAAACAGTACGTCTGCCGCCATGACAGTCTCCCTACTCCACAGGAACTTCGCCCGTTTCGATAATTTCCTCAAGTTGGTCTTCGTCCAGTACGGGCACACCAAGTGCTTGGGCCTTAGTGAGCTTTGAGCCCGCATTCGCCCCCGCAACTACATAGGAGGTTTTCTTCGAAACCGACCCCGTCACCTTAGCCCCCAGAAGTTTCAACACATCCCCAGCCTCGGAACGAGAACGTTTCTCGAGTGTACCGGTCAGAACAAAAGTCAATCCTGTTAGTGGTTGCTCTGAAGCGAGATTGGCGGAAATACCAGCTTTTTCAGACTTTGCCTGCATTGCGCCCATAAGGTCTTCCTCGAGAGAGAAACCGCATTCACGAAGTCGCTGAAGCACATCGAGATTTTCCGGAACAGAGAAGAACTCCTTTATGCTATTTGCGATTTCCGGTCCAACCCCTTCGATCTGGGCTATATCTTCCTCGTCAGCTATAACAAGTGCATCAATTGAAAGGTAACGCCGGGCTATAAGCTCGGCGACGCTCTTCCCCACCAAGCGAATCCCCAAAGCAAACAGAATCCTTGGGAGCGGCAACTGCCGAGATTTATTGAGCTCATCGACTATCTTTTCAGCCGTCTTCACACCCACCGGTATGGGCTCGCCCGCATTTTTAACGATTCGATCGGCTTTGTAAAGCCTTGGAGTACCGTCCTCGTTGAGCATCGGCTTTCCATGCTTATCGAGCATGGGGTCGCCCTTACGATGCCCCCCTTTTACCACGCGGCCCGTGTCCAGGCCTGCGATGTCATCGATCGTGAGCTGGTAGAAGTCCGCGACATCGTGGACCAGGCCGGCGGCGATCATCTTGTCGACGATCTCGTCGCCTAGGCCGTCGACGTCCATGCAGCCGCGGCTCACCCAGTGGAGCAGACGCTCCTTGAGCTGCGCGGGGCAGTCGATGGAGACGCAGCGGTAAGCGACCTCGCCATCCTCGTGGACCACAGGGCTGCCGCACACGGGGCAGACCTCGGGCATCTGCCAGTCAACGCTGTCGGCCGGGCGCTTATCGAGCACCGGGCCCACGACCTCGGGGATCACGTCGCCTGCCTTGTGCACGATGATAGTGTCACCCTCGCGCACGTTTTTGCGGCGAATCTCGTCGATGTTATGCAGCGTGGCGCGCGCGATGGTGGAGCCGGCGACCGTCACCGGGTCGAACTCGGCGACCGGCGTGAGCACACCGGTGCGACCCACCTGGATGCGTATCTCGCGCAGGACGGTCTGCTTTTCCTCGGGCGGGAACTTAAAGGCGATGGCCCAGCGCGGCGCGCGGGCGGTAAAGCCCAAGTCGAGCTGCTGTTGGAAGCTATCGACCTTTACAACCACGCCGTCGATGTCGTAGTCCAGGTCACCGCGATGCTCGAGCGCCTGGGCACAGAACTCGTGGACATCGGCCGGCGTGGCGCAACGAGCCACGTTGGGGTTGACGCTAAAGCCGGCGCTACGCAGCCAGTCCAGAAACTCGCGCTGGCTGTGGACGTGCAACGGATCGGTATCGGCAATGGCATAGATAAAGGTGGCCAGGTCACGGCGTGCCGTGACCTTGGGATCCTTTTGGCGCAGGCTGCCGGCGGCGGCGTTGCGCGGGTTGGCGAAGGGGTCGCGACCCTCGGCATCGGCCTCGTCGTTCAGACGAACAAAGCTGCCCTTGGGCATATAGACCTCGCCGCGTACTTCGATGGTGCGCTCGCGATCGGCGGCCATGTGGGCGAGCGCCGGCTCGGACAGATGCATGGGCACATCCTTGATAGTGCGCACGTTGAGCGATACGTCCTCGCCCGTGGTGCCGTCGCCGCGCGTGGCGGCGCGCACAAAGGTGCCGTTTTGGTAGGTAAGCGCCACGCCCAGACCGTCGATCTTAAGCTCGCAGGTATAAGTGACGCTACCGGCACCAAGCGCATCCTCAGTGCGCTGGAGCCACGCGTCGAGTTCGTCCAAATCCATGGCATCGTCCATAGAATACATGCGTGCCATGTGCGTGACCGGCGTAAACTGCTCACTCACGTAGCCGCCCACGCGCTGGGTATAGCTGTCGGGCGTTACCAGATCGGGGTAGGTGGCCTCGATCTCCTGCAGCTCAACGAGCATTTTGTCAAAGGCGGCGTCCGTGATCTCGGGCGCGTCGAGCATGTAGTAGCGATAGGCGTGATAGTCGAGCTCGTGGCGCAGCTCGGCCGCGCGCGCTGCCACCTGGGCACGGGCATCGACCGGTGCAGCGGTATCCGTGCTCGCTAGCGTTTCGGTATCGATGTCCACGCCGTCACCAAACAGGCTCGATTGCTCCATAGCGGCACTCCTTCGCTCGATTTCAAACGGATACAAGAGTACCACCGGTCACCATGGGGCCGAATAACCCTTTCGAACCGCACCGAATCGGCAGCCGCCAGACTGGGGTGGACAGTTAGTTCAGATACGTATAAATCCTAGAGCTGGATCAGGCACGAACACCCCTGTTTCAACTAATTTGGGCTCCTCGAGACCATGTAAACGTCCCGCTCTCCCTTCCAAACACCCATTCGAGCCCCATCCCAATCAAAAATTGCTCAAAACGCATCCCAAGCTGCCCCAGATTTATACGTATCTGAACTAACTGTCCAGACCATTCCGAACCAGGCCTCTTGTCAGCCCCAAGTGATCCATTTTCCTCCGTCCCCAACGGATCAATAAGAAAAGAGGGGACTGCCCCACGTTGATGGGACAGCCCCCTCTGGCCTCGATATACGCGATACGGCTCGCTAGTAGCCCTGACCGTAGCCTTGACCCTGGCCCTGCTGGCCTAGCAGCTCCTCCAGGTACTGGCGCAGCTGCTCGTCGGTAATACCGCCGTTGCCGGTGTCGGTCGCGCTGTCGTCCTGCTGCTGGTTCTGCAACTCTTCATCGGAGCCCAGCTCGACGGTGACCTTCTTCTCTTCCTTGCCGCGCATGAGCGTGATTTCGACTTTCTCGCCCACCTCGTGGCTGCGCAGCGCAATGATCAGGCCATCGGCGCTCGTAATCTCATCGTCGTCCAGCTTGGTAATGACATCGCCCTCTTGGATGCCAGCCTTGGCGGCAGGACCATCCTCAACGACGCTCGCCACATACGCGCCGCTATCGGTGCTCAGCTTGTTGGTGCGGGCGTTGAGCGCGTTGACGCTCGAAAGCGTGGCGCCCATGTACGGATGCACCGGCGTCTTGCCGTCGATGATCTGGTCGGCAATGTTCTTGGCATAGTTGACCGGAATGGCAAAACCCACGCCCGAGCTGGAGCCCGAATAGCTCTCGATGAGCGAGTTGATACCCACGAGCTCGCCATTGTCGTTGACGAGCGCGCCGCCGGAGTTGCCCGGGTTGATGGCGGCATCGGTCTGAATCATGTTGGCATAGATGGTGTTACCGCTGGTAGAGCTCATGGCCGTGGAACGATAGAGCGCCGACACGATACCCGTGGAGACAGACTGCTCGTTGCCGAACGGCGAGCCGATCGCCATAACCCACTCGCCAACGTTGAGCTTGGAGGAGTCGCCAATTTCGATCGGCGTAAGCTTGGAGGCGTCGGCGTCCTTGAGCTTGATGACGGCCAGGTCGCTCGAGGCGTCGTTGCCCACGAACTCGGCCTCGTAGGTGGTGCCGTCGTCCATGGTAACCACGTACTGGTCATAGCCATCGACCACGTGGTTGTTGGTGAGGATGTGGCCCTCGGTATCGAGCACCACGCCCGAGCCGACGCTGCCCGAGCTGTCCGACTCGTCGGCAGACTGCGAAAGCGAGCCATTCTGGCTACCGCTCGAAGTGGCGGTGATGGAAACGACGGAGGGCAACGCCTTGGCAGAGACGGCCTCGGCCAGCGTGGTATCCTCGGAGTCGATGGTGATCTTTTGCGCCGATGAACCCGAAGCACCCGCCGTCACGGCGTTCCTGCCGCCGCCGATATCGAGCGTGCCGCTCATAATGAGCGCGATGACCAGCAGGGCGCCACAGGCACAGCCGGCAAGCGCCGTAATATAGATCGGCAGTTTTTTGGTCTTTGTCTTGACCACCGTGTGCTTGTTTACAACCTGCTGGCCGCCCAGCGGCTTGCCGGTCTGCGTGTCGTAGGCTTGCACGTAGGGAATGTTGCCGTCGGCAGGCGTCGACTCCACCTGTACGCGCGGCTGCTGCTGAGTATCGCCGGCATTGCCCGGATCCTGGGGGAGCTGGGAATCGTTCTCGCTCATAGCTGCAATCCTTTCGTCAAATAACCAAAGGCCCGCCAAACATGTGGCGGGCCATCATTGTTCACGTTGAGTTGTACCCCAATATGCGGGCGAACGTGTATGAGAACGCAATCTTTTAGGAAGGCTTAAGTTCTGCTGCAAACTCGAGAGGAATCCACGCATGCGGCAAAACCACCACAAAGTTGCCTGTCCCCTTTGCGGTGAAAAGCTAGTCCTTAAACAGATAACCCACGCCGCGGACGGTGGTGATGTGTGCCGCGATCTGCGGGCCCACCTTGGAGCGGATGCGTCGGATGTGCACGTCGACGGTGCGCGTGCCGCCGCAGTACTCAAAGCCCCACACGCGGTGCAGCAGCACCTCGCGGCTGTAGGCGCGGTTGGGGTGCGTCGCCAAAAAGCTCAACAGCGAGTACTCCATCAGCGTCAGGTCGATAGGCTCGTTATCGAGCGTTACCTGGTAGGTAGCCAGGTTGATCTCGAGGTTATCGATGTTGAGCACATCGTCGGCGGTAACGGTTTCCTCCTCGCCCATCAAGCGCTGCGCGCGAGCCTTGAGCTCGTTGGGCGTCGCCGTGGGGCACACAAAGTCGGCATGCGCGTGATTCGGCAGACGCAGGGTGCCGAGCGCCTCGTCGTCGACGATCACCAGCATGGGAACGCCACCGCGGTCGTCGAGCCATTTGGCAATCTGATCGATGCGGTCGCTGCGGATGCCGTCGGAGTCGAGGATCAGCAGGTCAAAGTCGTGCGCCGCAGTCGGCGAATCGGGGGTTGCCAGGCTCACCTCGACACCCAGGGTGGTCGTCAAGCTGCGGGCAAACTCGTGGAAGCGCGTCGTGCGCGCCATGAACAGGGCACTCTTTTCGGACATATCGGCCTCCAAAGAAATGAGCTCAATCGTACTGGAACAAGCCAGCGCGATTAGGAGTTCGCCAGGTAGTGCTTGATCTCCCACTCGGTGATCGTAGACTCAAACTTATGCCACTCGTCGCGCTTCTTTTTGAGGAAGAAGCTATGGATATGCTCGCCGAGGGCATCCTTCATAAACTGCGAGTCCTCAAACACGTCGAGCGCCTCTTTGAGCGAACGCGGCAGCGGCGTGTAGCCGGCCTCGACCATCTGGCGGTCGGTGAGCTTGAGCGTCTCGGCCGTTGCCTCGGGCGGGAGCTCCAGCTTGCGCTCAATGCCGTCCAGACCAGCCGCCAGCGTGACGGCGTTGACCAGGTACGGGTTGGCCATGGGGTCGGGGCTGCGAAGCTCGATGCGCGTGGACAGCTGCTTGCCGGGCTTGTAGACCGGGATGCGGACCATACTCGCGCGGTTGCGCAGGCCCCACGTGGCGTACTGCGGCACGGAGTCGCCGCCCGTGGTGATGCGCTTGTACGAGTTGACCGTGGGGTTGGTGATGGCGCTAATCTCGCGGGCATGCGCCAGGATGCCGGCCATGTAGTGCTTGGCGACGTCGGAAAGATGGTACTTCTCGTCGTCCTCGCCCCAAAAGACGTTGTTGCCGTCGTGGTCGAATAGCGACTGGCACAGGAACATAGCGCTGCCGTCCTCGCCCGCCAACGGCTTGGGCATAAAGGAGGCGTGGCAACCGCTCTCGTAGGCCTGCTGCTTAATGATGAGCTTGGCCGTGGTGATGGCGTCGGACATGCTCAGGGCCTCGGCGTGGCGCAGGCTCATGCCGTGCTGTGAGCGGCCGGCGGCGTGGAAGGTGTACTCCACGGGCACGGACATCTTCTCGAGCGTGAGGACTGTGTTGCGACGCAGGTCGCGAGCGGCATCGCTCACCGAAAGATCGAAGTAGCCCACGTTGTCGAGCGGCTCGGGGGTGTGCTCGTCGGGGAAATAGTAATACTCCAGCTCGGCGCCCACGTTGAGCAGATAGCCGGCCTTTTCGGCCTTGTAGAACATGCGGCGCAGGGCATCGCGCGGGTCGCCGGCGAAGGGCTTGCGGTCGGGGGTACACACGTCGCAGAACACGCGGGCGACGCCGTTGTGGCTCGGGCGCCACGGCAAAATCTGGAAGGTCGAAGCATCGGGAAACGCCAGCATGTCGGCTTCCTCGGGCGTGGCAAAGCCCTCGATGGCGGAGCCGTCAAAGCCAATACCCTCCTCAAAAGCGACCTCGAGGTCCTCGGGGCTAATGGCAAAGTTCTTGAGGCGGCCGAGAATGTCGACAAACCACAGACGCACAAAGCGGATGTCACGCTGCTCTACAGAGCGAAGTACGTAATCGATGTTCTGCTGGTTCATGTCGCTCCCCTTTCTTTCGGGCGGGTTTCGACTGGTCTATATCGCAGATACTATCGCAGAAAAATGTTTCCGCAGGGTTAAAGCGTATCAAGCGCTCAAAAAACGTGTGCGAACAGGCCGTTGCGAACGAGCGGTTAGCGCGAGGTTGATGCGCGGTGTTCGATGTGGCCGGGGATCTCGATGCGTTTGGGCGCCAGCTTTGCGGCCTCGCCCACGGTGGTGGTAACAACGTCGATGCGCTCGGAAAGGCGCTCGACTACGCGCTCGGCAATGGTGAGGGTGTCTTGCGCGGCCGTGGTGACGCCGCCAAAGAGCACATGGTTCCAGGGGTAGTCGTCAAACGTCGCGATCTTGAGACCCGCCGGCAACGACGGTCCCAGCTGCGCCAGCGCCTCGGTCAGACGCAGGAAGACCAGGCCGTTGACGGCGATGAGGCCGAGCCTTTTGCCCGCATAGCCGCGGATGGTCTCGTCCAAGCGGCCAACGCCAGTGGCACCGCCATCGGCCAAGGTGACAACCTCGCCGGCAAGGCCGCGTCGCGACAGCTCGTCGGTAAAGGCCTCGGCGCGCTCGCGACGGACGGGGCTGTCGTCGCTTGCCTCGGTGAGCAGGCACAGGCGCTCGCTGCCCGCAGCGGCCAAGGCGTCTACCAAGCCGGCAACCAGCTCACGGTTGTTAGATGTCACCAGATCGACACCGCCGGCGGCAACATCGCGGTCGAGCAGCACAACGGGCAGGCGTCCCGCTGCCGCGGCGATCGCCCCGTCATTGCCTCCGCAGGTGTTGACGACCAGGCCGTCCACGCCGGCATCGATAAGCCTGGTGAGCGACTCGGCCTCCTTGGCGGGATCGTTGCCGCTAATGGCCGTCATAAGCGAGCAGCCGCGCGCGGCGGCACTAGCGGAAAGCCCTTCGAGCATGGCGCTGGAGAACGGGTTAGCAATGTCGGCCAAGATCACGCCGATGAGGTTGGTACGCGAGCTGCGCAGATTGCGCGCGGCGGCACGTGGACGATAGCCGGTGCGCTCGATAACTGCCGCGATGCGAGCACGGGTTTCCTCGGTCATCTGCCCGGGGCGGTTGTTGAGATAGCGCGAGACCGTGGCCGGGCTCACGCCTGCCTCGGCGGCAATGTCCTTGATTCTCATCTGCGCCATAGCGCACCCCGTTTCCCAATTGTCAGCAGTCTGAGCCATTTTAGGCATTTTTTTAATAATCTCGCTTGCAAAACGCTGTAGGTGAGCAGCGTCGTTTTTGCGTCTCGAGCAGATGCGATGATGGGCTAGATAGACGAGTCTTTAGGCAGCTCAAAGTAGTCGGGATGTAAGGCGATAACCGGGCCCTGCTCCTCGGGCATCAGATGCAAGTGTGTCTCGGCCAGATAGCTCGCCGCATCGGTATCGCCCCTCTTAATAGCCTCGAGAATTCGGCGATGCTGCCGACGAATCGGCTCCCAATCCAGATCCTGCGACACCATACGCAGCCAGTTATACCGCTCGAAATGCGTATTGATGCTCTTCATCCAATCCCACAGCATGTGGCGACCGGCAATCACAAAACACATCTCATGGAACAGGTTGTCCAGATCGAAAAAGCGACGCGTTTCGCTATGGTCGAGCGACTCGGACTCGGCAAGAATCTGCTCAAGCCGATGCTTTTGCTCGGGCGTGGCAGCAGAGCAGCATTTAATAAGCACGCTTCTCTCGAGTTTCTCGCGCAAGAAACAAGCGTTCTCGGCGCGCTCCATGCTGATTTTTGAGACATAGGTGCCGCTTTTGGGACGCGTTTCCACCAGCTCCTGCTCACGCAGGCGCACAAAGGACTCGCGAATGGGCGTGCGCCCGATTCCCGTCTCCTTTTCCAGACCAATCGCCGAAAGGCGCGTGCCGGGCCTGAGCTCGGCATAGATGATCTTGGAGCGCAATGCGTTGTATGCCTGATCTTGCAGGCTCTGATAATGCTGGTGTTGTTCCATAAAGCCCTCGGATGAAGCCCACGGTTTGTCGAATATCACCCGTAATACTATCGCATCCCCTATCTCCTCAGTTGCGGTGAAATAGGGCGCGCTCGCATCGCCAGGATCACAAGAGCAAGCGGCGGCATCCCGAAACCCAGGACACCACCGCTGTTTTGCTATCGGATGGCGCGGAAACGCCCCTCCTCATGCACCAAAGGGTTGACTAGAGCTCGCAAGCAACCTTGTAGCCATCGCCGATGGCGTCGCGGATGTTGCCGCACTTGTTGGCATCGCCCAGCACGTGGGTGGTAACGCCGGCTGCCGCCAGGTCGTCGGCCAGCTTGGTATTGGGACGATAGCCCATGGCAAGCACCAGCGTATCGGCACCGGTGATGGTGTGGACCTCGCCGTCCTTTTCGTAGCTGATGGTATCCTCGGTGATCTCGGTCACCTTGGCCTCAGTCAGCACGTGGACACCCTTGGAGAGCATGCGCGTGATGAGCACCGCGCGACCGGCACCGCCCTCGTTGGCGGCGAGCGTCTTGGTCATCTCGATGACGGTGACGTCGCGATTGGCCGGCGACAAGTCGTTGACCAGCGGGGCCAGATAATCGGCCGTCTCGCAACCGACGGTACCGCCGCCCACGATGACGATCTTCTTGCCCGGGAAAGCCTTGCCACCCAGCAGGTCGTCAGCCGTCATAACCTGCTTAAAGCCCTGCATGAAGGCCGGAGTGATGGGCTCGGCGCCATAAGCTAGGACAACCTCGTAACCTGCGTAGTCGCGCTGAATGTCCTCGGCCGAAAGCTCGGTGCCAAAGACGCACTTCACGCCGGCCTCGGCCAGGCGACGGTACTGATACTTGATCACGCGGGTGAGTTCCTGCTTTGCCGGCGGCACGGCTGCGATGCGCATTTCGCCGCCCGGCTCATCCTGCTTGTCCACGAGCACCACGTTGTGGCCGCGCTTGGCGGCAATGTAGGCTGCCTCCATGCCCGCAGGACCAGCGCCCACAACGAGCACGTTCTTGGCCACGGCGGCAGGCTCGTAGCCAGCCTCGTCACGCTCCACGTCCGGGTTGACGGTGCAGGAGATGCGCTTGCCAAACATAATGCCGCTCAGGCAGCGCAGGCAGCCGATGCAGGGGCGGATGTCGTCGGCGTTGCCGGCAGCGGCCTTGTTGCAGAACTCGGCATCGCACAGATTGGCGCGGCCCATCATGCAGATGTCGGCGGCGCCGTCCTCGATCAGCTCCTCGGCGATCCAGGCCTCGTTAATGCGTCCGACCGTGGCGACGGGAATGTTGACGTGCTTTTTGATCTCACGCGAGCAGGCGGCGTGCGAGGCCTGCTGCGTACCGGCTGCGGGAATCGCGGAGCCGCGCTTGATGGTGGTGCCGCCCGACACGTGAATCATGTCGACGCCGGCCTTTTCCAGGCGACGCGAGACATAGATCATGTCGTTGAGGGTCAGGCCGCCATCGGTGTACTCATCGCCCGAGATGCGGACGTCGATGATAAAGTCCTTGCCGCAGCGCTCGCGAATCTCGGCGATGACCTCGAGCAGGAAGCGCATGCGGGCGTCGAGCGAGCCGCCGTACTCGTCGGTGCGCTTGTTGTAGAGCGGAGTCAAAAAGCCGCCGAGCATACCATGGGCGTGTGCCGCATGAACCTCGACGCCATCGACGCCAGCCTTCTGCATACGCACGGCAGCGTCGCCAAACTGATGCGTGAGCTCGTGAATCTCATCGACCGTGATAGGACGCGGTGCCTCGCGGGCATAGGACGGGCCCACAAAGGACGGAGCGATCAGGCGCGGCGTGCCCGGAATGTTAAAGGCCATGTAGGCGGGATGGAAGAGCTGCGGCATGATCTTGCAGCCATACTCGTGGACGGCTGCGGCAAGCTTTTCCCAGCCAGGAATAAACGTGTCGTCGTAGCAGCACATGTCACCCGGCAGATAGGTATAGGTGGGCTCGACCGTCACGACCTCGGTGATGATCAGGCCCACGCCGCCCTTAGCGCGGGCGCGGTAATGATCGACCAAGTCGTCAGTCACATAGCCATGATCGGCCAGGTTGGTGGACACCGGCGGCATAAAGACGCGGTTCTTGACCTCGGTCGTACCGACCTTGATCGGGCTAAAGAGCATTGGGTAGGCGGAGGACTCCATACAGGGTTCCTTTCGTTTGAGCCGCTCGGCGGCAGTTGCTAACGTACCTATCGTATCAGTATCCGCCGCATCCGTACTCGCTCGCACTCCTCACCCTCAATTCCACCCCGCCCATCAGTTGCGGTGGAATACG
>CABUUG010000025.1 GCA_902494605.1 uncultured Collinsella sp. | reverse complement strand
GGGGAAAGGTGTTGAAAAATGGGGCGGTTCCCCATATTATTGATGACGTCGACAGGCGGGGTGGTTCCCCGCGTACGTGCCATCTGAGTAACCGAGGGGAGGGCGCACATGGGAATGCCGGGTGCATACGAGCGCAATCTCGATGCAAAAGGTCGTCTATCCCTGCCTGCACCCCTTCGTGAGGAGCTTGGAGAGCACGTTCGCGTGTTCAAAGCCCTGGATGTCGATGCTCTGTACGTGTTCTCTGCCGAGGCCTTCGATAAGTGGGTCGAAGGACTCTTCGCGGGTCGTGAGGGCCACGAGGGTTTTAACCCGCGTGACATCAACGACCAGAAGCTCATGAGGGCGATCAACAAGCGCACCACGTCGATGGATGTGGACAGCGCAGGTCGTATCGGCCTTTCTGAGTCTCTCCGCAAGCAGGCGAACCTCGACCGCGAGGTCACGGTTGTGGGCAACTACGACCACCTTGAGGTTTGGGACCGCGCTACGGCCGATGAGGACGATGACGACGAGGCCCTGCTGGACCTCTTCTTCTCGTAAGGGCAAGGCACGAGTAACGGATGGAGCGTGGGATCTTGACACAAGAATATCGGCATGAACCTGTCATGCTCGGCGAAGTGCTTGAGTCGCTGCAGCTAAAGAGCGGCTCCGTCGTCTGCGACTGCACCCTTGGCGGTGCCGGCCATTCGGTAAAGATGGCCGCGCAGGTGGGGGAGACCGGCCTTTTGCTCGGCGTCGATCAGGACGACATGGCCCTCGAGGCCGCTGGCGCCCGTCTGGACCGCGAGGTTCCCGGCGTACCGCACCAGCTGCTGAAGGGCAACTTCGGCGACTTGGACGAGCTGCTTTGCTCGGCCGAGGTGCCCGGGGTCGATGGCTTCCTGTTCGACTTGGGCGTTTCGTCGCCGCAACTCGATATCCCTGGCAGGGGCTTTTCGTACAACGAGGACGCCCCATTGGACATGCGGATGGATCCGGGTAACAACACCTTAAACGCAGCTGAGGTCATCAACACCTATAACGAACACGACCTCGCCCGGATTCTACGCGTCTACGGCGAAGAGAAGTTCGCCTCGCAGATCGCGCGTGAGATCGTGCGTCGCCGCGAGCATGAGCCGATTGAAACCACCGGCCAGTTTGTCGAGATCATCAAGGCTGGTATCCCCGCTGCCGCTCGTCGGCATGGCGGACACCCAGCCAAGAAGAGTTTCCAGGCCATTCGCATCGAGGTCAATCACGAACTCGATGTGCTCGAGCGAGGGCTTGACGCCGCCACAAGGTGGCTCAACCCGGGCGGACGTATCTGCGTCATCTCGTATCACTCGCTCGAGGACCGTATCGTAAAGAACCACTTTAAGGAGATGAGCCAGGGGTGCACGTGTCCGCCGGAGATTCCGGTGTGCGTGTGCGGCAACGTGCCGATACTCAAGGTCATCACCCGCAAACCCCTGGTTGCCCAACCCGATGAGGTTGAGCGCAACCCTCGGGCGAGATCAGCCAAGATCCGCGTGGCGCAGCGTCTGTAGACGCGACCGCGCGATATTGGACCTCCCGCTCGTACCACAAACGAAGCTTAAACACACTACCAACGTACTCGGGATGGGAGGCGGCATATCATGGGCTACAACACCTCAAACGCAGCACTCGCCTATGATATGAACGCCATGCCCGCCTATCGTGAGGCACCGCAGGCCCCCGTTGCTCCCCGCGAGCAGCGCATGCCGCGCTTTGATGTCTACACGGGCGCGGGCCGTCAGGCAAACCAGGCGGTAAGCCCGGTTTTCATGAGCGTTCTTAAAACGTTTTGCATCATTGCGGCCATCTTCATGACGATCGGTGTCGCCCGCGTGGCGCTCGCCGGCGTTACGGCCCAGGTGCTCAACAGCAACGCCGCGCTTACCAACACGCTCGAGAAGGCGACCGACGAGAGCTCCGACCTGGAGGTCATGCATTCGGTCTATGGTGCCGACACGCGCATTCGCGACCTTGCGGGCGCTTATGGCATGGTGGAGCCCAGCGAGAGCGTTACACTTGATTTTTCGCAGGATGCAGCCGCGGGCGCTAGCTCGACCGCGACCGCTCAGTAACAAGACGGTAGCTGAGTATGACAAATGACTATCGCCGCGGCTCCGACGGGGGTCGCGGTTCTGGACGTCCCTCATCGCGGGGACGTTCTGGTTATCAAGGAACGGGTCGGCCATCTTACAACGCGAGGCCGTCCTATGGCAACGACCCTGCGTCGCGTCTCCGTGGCTCGAGTGGCCCTCAAATGCATAACACCAGACCGCGCAAGAGCTCGTCGACCGAATGGCTCACGGGCACGCCGCTGCCCCGTCGCAAAGCCGTCATGGGCTTTATCGGGTTTGGCTTGGGTTTGGGCGTCCTTCGCCTTGCCGACTATCAAATCGTGGAAGCCGATAAGTTGCGCGACCGCGCCGATGCACGTCGCTTGCTTGCGCAGACGCTGTATGCCAAGCGCGGTACCATCTACGACCGTAACGGCAACGTGCTGACGTCGTCGGTCGAATGCCGCAACATCGCCGTGAATCCTCAGCTTATCGAGGACGTTGACAAGACGGTATCGGCGCTGGTCAAAGCTACGGGCATCGATAAAAAGACCTGTCGCGAGCTCGTTGAGTCGGATGGCACCTGGGTGTATATCAAACGTCACGTGGACGAGGATGATGTCGCGGCGCTGGAGAAGAAGAACCTGCCAGGCGTGCTCTTTGAGCAGGCCATGAAGCGCGTGTACCCCTACGGCAACCTGGCATCGCAGGTGCTTGGCGTGGTAAACGTGGACAACGACGGTCTGACGGGCCTCGAAAAACAGTACAACAAGCTTTTGACCGGAACGAACGGTTCGCTGGTGCGTGAGCGGGCGAGGGACGGTAGCTATATCGCGGGCGGCGCCTATAAGAAGGTTGCCGCGGTGGACGGCGTGGACATCGTGACGACGCTCGATGTCAATATCCAGCGTGCCGCCGAGGACGCCCTGGCCGAGGCGGTCGAAAAGACCAAGGCCAAGAATGGCTCGGCCCTGGTCACCGATCCCGCGACGGGCGAGATTCTGGCGGCATGCTCGTATCCGACATATGACCAGACCGATCTGGAAAACGCCAAGACCGAGGACATGAACTTGCGCCTGGTTACCGATGCCTACGAGCCCGGCTCGGTCTTTAAGACGCTCGTGGCCGGTGCCGGCTTCGACTTGGGCGCCGTGCGTTCGAGCACGTCGTTTGAGGTGCCGGCGAGCATTAAGGTTGGCGACGACACCGTTACCGACGCCGATAAACGCGACTACACCATGACCATGGACGTGCGCGAGATGATGCGCCGTTCGTCCAATGTGGGCTTTGTCCTGGTGGGACGCAAGATCGGTGCCGATGATTTTGCCACCTATGTGGACAAGTGGGGTATCGGCCATAGCTCCGGTGTCGATTTTCCGGGTGAGAGCCTGGGCATCGTCAAGGAGCGCGACCAATACGATGGCGCCACGCTGGGCTCGATGAGCTTTGGCCAGGCGCTGTCCGTCTCGCCGATTGAGGTCGCACGTGCCGTGGGCGGCATCGCGAACGGCGGCGTGATGATGACTCCGCACTTCTATAAGTCCAGCAAGGGCGATGAAAAGGACTGGGGCGAAGGCGAGCGTGCGATTTCGGAGGACGCTGCCGCCCAGGTGACATCGTGCATGCAGACGGTCGTGTCCGAAGGCACGGGCGTTGGCGGTGCGGTCGATGGCTATGACGTGGCGGGCAAGACCGGTACGGCCGAGCGTGCTGACGAGAACGGCGGTTACCTCAAGGAGAACTACATGTCGTCCTTTATGGGCTTTGCGCCGGCACAATCGCCCAAGGTGCTGTGCTATATCACACTCGATGGAACGCCGAGCGGCTCGGATGCCGCCGCGGTGCCATTCCAGTCCATTATGGCCAACGCACTCGACGTGCTGGGTATCCCGCGCACGAAGTAGGGGGTTACAATCTTGAGCGTGGTCTGCCCTTTGTTCTGAAGGGTGTTCACATGCCCTGCACCACGCGCGCATGGCACTGGGATACAATACGCCGATAGCATTATTAGGTTTACAGGGGAGCTGCAATGATAGAGATCGCCGTCAACAACCTCGCGGCCTCAACGGGGGCCCGAACCGTGACGGAAGAAGTCGATCGGGTATGCCGCGGGTGCGTTATCGACTCGCGTCAGGTCGAGGAGGGGACGATCTTTGTCGCCTTCCCCGGCGAAAAGGTCGACGGCAATGATTTTGCCTCCCGTGCCATCGAGTCGGGTGCCGGTGCCGTCGTGATGACGCGCGAGCCCGATGCCGAGCTGGTTTCGCTGGCGCAGGACAAGGGATGCGCCATCTTGGTGACTGACGCCCCCGTGGAGTTCTTGCTGCGCCTGGCGCACGCATATCGCTTGGAGCTTGGCTGCCTGGTCGTCGGCATTACCGGTTCGATTGGCAAGACGACGACCAAGGACGTGCTCGCCGCCGTGCTCTCCAAGCGTTATCGCGTCTGGGCCACGAAGGGCAATTTCAACAACCTGATCGGCATGCCGCTCACGGTGCTTTCCGCTCCGGCCGATACCGAGGTTCTGGTGCTCGAGATGGGTATGAACCATTTTCATGAGATTGAGCGCCTGTCCAAGTCTGCCAACCCCAATCTTGCCATCGTGAGCAAGATTGGAACCTCCCACATCGGTATCCTGGGCAGCCGCGAGAACATCGCCCGCGCCAAGTCCGAGATCGTCCAGGGTATGTGCGCCGCCGGCGACTATTTGCCGCTGCTGGTTTTGGGTGGCGAGGACGACTTTACGCCGTTCATTCGCGATACGTTCGCCCAGCCTGCTGGTATCGACGTGATGCTGGCCGGCGTCTCGGACGACGATGAGGTCCGTGCCCGCGACATTCGTGTTGATGACGAGGGACGTCCGGTCTTTACGCTCGATTTTGGCCAGGGTGAGACGATCGATACCATGCTTGCCATCCCCGGCGTGCAGTCCGTTCCTAATGTCGTTAAGGCCGCCGCGGTTTCCTATCGCCTGGGCGTGACGCCCGAGCAGATCGATGCTGCTTTTAGGGGCCTCACGATCACCGGTCACCGCCAGGAGATCAAGCGCGCCAAGAGCGGTGCCCGCGTCATCGACGATTCCTATAACGCCAGTGCCGAATCCATGGCTGCTGGCCTCGATCTACTGTGCTCGCTTTCGTGCACGGGGTCTCGCATGGCGATCCTGGGCGAGATGGGCGAGATGGGCGATGAGGCTCCTCGCATGCATGAGCTCGTGGGCGCCTATGCCGCCGCCAAGAAGCTCGACATGCTGGCGTGCGTGGGTGGTGAGCTGGCCCAGCTTATGGCCGATGCCGCGCGCATGATGGGCATGGACGAGGACCGCATCCAGGTGTTCTCCGATTATCAGCAGGTGCTCGACCGCATGGGCGGCGCGCTTGAAAAACATGATGTTGTACTGGTCAAGGGTTCCCGCTTTGTTGAGCTCGACCGCTTTGTGGAAGGTGTGTGCTAGCCCATGTTCGGCAATCCCTCGTATCCAACGTATCAGGCTTTTTTGGGGCTTGGCATCGCCGCCGCCATTGCGCTGCTGCTCATGCCGTGGTGGATCAAGCTGCTGAAGGTCGAGGGTATCGGCCAGCAGGTCCGAGCCGACGGCCCCAAGCGTCATTTGATTAAACAGGGTACGCCGACCATGGGCGGTGTCATCATCCTTGTCGCGATCTCGCTGACCTGCCTGCTGATGGGCAAGCTCACCACCGAGCTCGTGCTCGTGCTGCTTGCCACGCTGGCCACCGGCGTTCTGGGTCTCATCGACGACCTGACCTCTGTCACGCATGGTCGCTCGCTCGGCCTGACGCCTCACGCCAAGATGATCGGCCTGACCATCATCTGCGTCACCTTTACCGTGCTCGCCGTCAATTGGTGCGGCGTCGCCCCCGAGATTCGTTTTCCCGGCGGCCTGACGATTGACCTCGGTGTTCTTTCGACCACCATCTGCGGCCTTTCGTTCCCGTGGCTCTACATTGTCTTTTGCTGGCTGATGATCGCCGGTCTTTCTAATGCCGTGAACCTGACCGATGGCCTTGACGGTCTTGCTGGCGGCACCTCTATGATTGCCATGCTCGCCATGGCTGCCATGGCGTTTTTGCACGGAGACGTGAACCTGTCCATCTTCTGCACCGCGTGTGCCGGTGCCTGCTTGGGCTTTCTGTGGTTCAACTGCTATCCGGCGAGCATCTTTATGGGCGATACCGGCTCGCTTGCCCTGGGCGCCGCGTTTGCCTGCACGTCCATCATGACCAACACCGAGGTCGTCTCCCTCATCATCGGCGGCCTGTTTATCGTTGAGACCCTGTCGGTCATGATTCAGGTTGTCTACTTCCACTTTACGCACAAGCGCGTCTTCCTTATGGCGCCCATCCATCATCATTTCGAAAAGAAGGGCTGGGCCGAGACCAAGGTCGTCATCCGTTTTTGGATTATCGCTGCGGCCTTTGGTGCCGTTGGCCTTGCTTTGTTCTTCCAGTTGGGATAGTGGTCTTTCATGCCTCTTGCTGATGTCTTTAGCCTGCTCGTTTTGGGTCAGGGCAAATCCGGTCTCGATGTCGCCCGCTGGGCGCTGGCACATCCCGAGCGCGTAAGCGCCGTTACCGTGTATGGCGGCGGCACCTCTGAGCCCAATGACGCCACGCGTGCGCTCGAGGCTGCTGGTGCGTCGTTTGTCTATGGGACCGAACAGGTCGAGGGCGCCTATGACGTATGCGTGACGTGCCCGGGCATCTCGGAGTTCTCGGGCTTCTTTAAGGCCGGGCGCGAACATGCCGCCCAGATTATGGGTGAGCCCGAGTTTGCCTATCGCCTGTCGCCCGATAACTGGATTGCCATCACGGGCACCAACGGCAAGACGACCACCACGTCGCTGACTGATTATCTGCTCAAGGCTGCCGGCGAGGCCAGCGTCGCTGTCGGCAACATCGGCGAGCCGCCGGTCAACGAGATTGACGGCCGAGCTCACAACGAGTGGTTTGTGGCTGAGCTCTCGAGCTATCAGATTGCTACGACAACCGAGCTCCACCCCCGCGTGGCGGTGCTGCTCAACATCACTCCCGACCACTTGGGCTGGCATAAGAGCCATAAGAACTATGCGCTTGCCAAGATCAAACTGTTTGACAATATGGTCGATGACGATCTGGTGGTTGTCGACGTCGAAGACGCCGGCATTCACGAGTTCGATGAGTACATCTACACGCCGGGTCGTCGCATCTGCAAGGTTGCCTTTGACGAGCCTGAGGGCGAGGATGCCGCCTTTGTGCGCGATGGCAAGATGATCGTGCGTCTGAAGGGTGTCGAGACCCCGCTCATCGCTACATCCGAGCTCAAGATCTCGGGCCATCACAATGTCATCAATGCCTTATGTGCCGCCACGGCTGCTCTGGCCGTCGGTGCCGATGTCGATGGTGTCCGCCGCGGTCTGGCCTCGTTCCAGCCGCTCGAGCACCGCGTGGAGCCGTGTGGCGAGATTGACGGCGTGCGCTACGTCAACGATTCCAAGGCGACTAACACCGATGCGGTCGAGAAGGCACTGACGGCATTTCCCGATGACGACGTGATCTTGCTGCTCGGCGGCCACGATAAGGGCACGCCGCTTGCGGACTTTGCCCGCGTCGTTATGGACAACGTGCGCTCGGTCGTTTGCTTTGGCGATGCGCGCGAGCGCTTTACCGCCGCTATGGACGAGGCCGATGTCGATGGTGACGTGGATATCGCCCAGGCGGATGACCTGCGCGATGCCGTGGACGTCGCCCGTTCGCTGTCGAGCCGTGGCGACGTGATCTTACTTTCTCCTGCCTGCTCTTCGTTCGATGAGTTCTCGGGCTATGAGGAGCGCGGCCGCGTGTTTAAGGACTATGTGGCCCAGCTTGCCGCTGCGGCGAAATCGCAAATGGAATAGGGGTTGCCGGTGAGAGAGGAGAGCCCCCGACAAGGTATGAGGAGGCCCGACTCGGACCGTGCTTCCTCGCGGCGCAGCACACCGCGTTCCGGTCGCGGCGGGCAGACGTTTAGCGAACGCTATATTGCCGGCGTTCCCGCCCGTATCATGCGCCCCCGTTTGATATTCATGGCCTGCCTGTTTACATTGGTGTGCTTTGGCCTGCTGATGGTGTACTCGGCGTCTTCGGTCGAGGCGCTGCACGAGAATGGCTCGGCGACGTTTTTTCTGTTTCGACAAGCCGCGTTTGCCGGAGTTGGCGTGCTGGCTATGGTTGCCATCGTGCGCGTCTTGCCGGACAGTTGGTTTGGGGAAGACGTGCTCAGGATCTTCCTCATAGGCATGATAGGGCTACTGTTTCTGGTGTTCTTGGTGGGCAGCGGCAGCCGTGGCGCCACGCGCTGGCTCAACATTGCCGGCATTCAGTTCCAGCCTTCCGAGTTTTTAAAGCCATTTGCCATTGCGTATTCGGCCATCATGCTTGATCGTTTCTTTTCGCCCGGTGGCAACATCAACGAATTCCTTCGCAAGATGGGCATCTACTTGGGCATTTCGCTCTTTCTGATCTTTATCCAGCCCGATTTCGGTACTGTCCTGATCATCCTGTTGACCCTCATGTGCATGGCGTTGTTTGCGGGTCTCGACCCCAGATTTATCATCGGCGTGCTAATCTTCGGCATTCTCGTGATTGTGATTGCGCTTGTTGCAGAGCCGTACCGTATGGTGCGTATTCAGGTTGCCTTGAACCCTTGGGCCGACGAGTATGGTGACGGCTATCAGGCTACGCTTGCCATCATGGCCTTTGCCTCGGGCGGTCTGTTCGGCCGTGGCATCGGCAACTCAACCATGAAGTACTCGTATCTGCCCGAGGCGCACAATGACTACATCCTGGCCATCATTGGCGAGGAAGTCGGTTTTGTCGGAACCGTGCTGTTCTTCTTGGTGTTTGCGATGCTGATCTATTCGGCGTTTCGCATTGCCGAGCAGGCGACCGATCGTCGGGGCGCGCTTATGGCGTCTGGCTCCGCGGTCATTCTCGCGGTGCAGTTTTTGATTAACGCGTTGGGCATCCTCAACGTGTTTCCCATGACGGGCAAACCGTTGCCGTTTATTAGCTACGGCGGTTCGTCGATTATTGTGTCGCTTATGCTTGCCGGATTGATCCTGCGCGTTTCGTACGAGAGCGCCCGTCGCGATGAGTACGACCGTCGCCGCGAGAGCTTTGCCGTTATGGATGAGAGTACCGCTGGCGTGTCCCACGTGCGCGGCGAGCGATCTTCGCGTAACGGTTTTACCGTCCTGGATGGCTCTGCGACCGAGCCGGCAGTCCGCCCGCGTCAGCGAACGGCGCCGCAAGGTCGTCCTCAGCGCCCCAGCCCTCGCAACGCGGGCGGCGGATATAATCGAATCGATTTGAACTCGGACCCGTCGGCGCGTCTGCGCACCGACGACCAGGGACCGCGTGTACGAAGGGACTACCATGACCGATAAGATGACCGTTGCTATTGCAGCCGGCGGCACGGCAGGACACATCAACCCCGCGCTCGCCTTGGCCGAAGAGCTGCGTGATCGTGGCCACCACGTTGTGTTCGTGGGCCAGTCGCGCAAGCTCGAGGGTCGTCTGGTCCCCGAGGCTGGGTTTGATTTTGTGCCCATTACGGTCACGGGCTTCGACCGCTCCCGTCCTTGGACGGCGCTGACCTCGCTGTGGCGTGTCAACAAGGCCAAGCGTGCGCTCGCCAGTCATTTCTCAAAGGTCGGCAAGCCCGACGCTGCCATCGGTTTCGGAGCCTATGTCGAGGTTCCGCTGCTGGGGTGGTGCAAGGGCGCGGGCGTTCCGTATCTGCTGCATGAGCAGAACTCTGTTCCGGGCCTGGCCAACAAGATGATGAACTCCCACGCCGCCCGCGTGTGCATCTCGGTGCCGGCAGCGCGTTCGGTCTTTGAGCGCGAAGGTGACCCTGGCCACGTGCTCATGACCGGCAACCCCGTACGTCGCTCGGTGATCGAGGGCGATCGCGCTCGCGGCCGCAAAGCACTTGGCGTTCCCGAGGACGCTACGCTGCTGCTCGTCTTTGGCGGTTCACTTGGCGCCCAGCACCTCAACGAGCGCGTGGTTTCGCTCAAAAACGAGCTGCTTTCGCGCAAGAACCTCTATGTGTTGCATTCGACGGGTGCCGACGGCTTTGAGGAGACCGAGCGCGCTTTGGCGCTGACGCCCGAGGAGGCGAAGCGTTACCGCGTCCAGCCTTACATCGACAACATGGGCGATATGCTGGCTGCTGCCGATTTGGTGCTCTCGCGTTCGGGCGCATCGAGCGTGGCCGAGATCGCTGCGCTCGCCGTACCTTCGGTGCTCGTGCCGTATCCGCATGCGACGGCCGACCACCAAACCACCAATGCCCGTTATCTGGTCGACGCCGGGGCCGGCGTGCTCTGCGCCGATGCCGATATCGACGGTTTTGCCTTTGCCGATGAACTGCTGCACCTGGTCGATGACGCGGCGGCGCGCGACGCCATGCGTCAGGCGGCGCGTGGTCTGGCTCAGGATAGGGCCGCCGCTCTTCTGGCGGATGCGGTAGAGGGTTTGCGTTAGTTAGACGGGATATCGTCGGTCGCCCTCGCGCTGATGCGGTAGGTGCGGTACAGTTAACGGGTTACAGGCAGTGTTTACGCAAGGAGTACACGAGCACATGGCTGATTCCCAGACTGCAACCTCCGCGCCCGAGTTTAAGAGCGCCCACTTTATCGGTATCGGCGGCGCCGGCATGAGCGGCATCGCCCTCGTTCTGCACGAGCGCGGTTATGCCGTTACCGGCTCCGACCTTAAGACGTCACGTTATATCCGCCAGCTTACCCGCGCTGGTGTGAAGGTGCATGTGGGCCATGAGGCCGCCACGATCGACGAGGTCAAGCCCGACGTGGTTGTTGTCTCCACCGCTATTCCGGAGTCCAACCCTGAACTCGTGCGCGCTCGCGAGCTTGGTATTCCCGTGTGGCCCCGTGCCAAGATGCTCTCTGCTTTGGGCCACGGCTACACCACCGTCGCTGTTGCCGGCACGCATGGCAAGACCACCACGTCTTCGATGTGCGCCACTATGCTCGACCGCATGGGTCTGGATCCGAGCTTCCTGATCGGTGGCATCGTCGAGGGCTATGACACGAACGGCAAGAACGGCTCGGGCGACTACTTTGTCGCCGAGGCCGACGAGTCCGACAGCTCCTTCCTGTTCCTGAACCCCAACGTGGTCATTGTGACCAACGTCGAGGCCGACCACCTCGATCACTACTCGGGTATCGAGGAGATCGAGGCAACTTTCGCCAAATTCATGAGCCTGGTGGGCGAGGACGGCACCGTCATCGTCTGCGGTGAGGACCCGCATCTGGTCGAGCTCGCCAAGTCGACGGGCCGTCACGTGCTTTCCTACGGCTTTGCCGAGAGCAACGACATCGTCTGCATGCACCCGGATGTCAAGGGCATCCAGAGCGACTTTATCGTTCGCTTTGAGGACGGCACTGAGCACGCTGTGGAGATCAAGAGCAATCCCGGTCGCCACAACATGCTCAACGCCACGGCGGTGCTCACC
Organism: uncultured Collinsella sp.; assembly: GCA_902494605.1. GTDB lineage: Bacteria > Actinomycetota > Coriobacteriia > Coriobacteriales > Coriobacteriaceae > Collinsella. The sequence continues at coordinate 5,928 of CABUUG010000025.1, read as the reverse complement.
GTCGCCCATGTCCTGGGCCTTGACATCGACGCCGCCGCCAAGGCGCTCTCGAGCTTTGAGGGCGTCCGCCGTCGCTTTACCCACGTGGGCGATATCGATGGCATCACCGTGGTCGATGATTACGGCCATCACCCCACCGAGATCAAGGCGACGCTTGCTGCCGCTTCGTCGCTGGGCTACAAGCACGTCGACGTCGTGTTCCAGCCGCATCGCTATTCGCGCCTGCAGGCCCTGTGCGACGACTTTGCCGATGCATTTGCCAATGCCGATAAACTGCTGCTGATTGATGTGTTCTCGGCTGGCGAGATGCCCATTCCGGGTGTCACCTCTAAGATGCTCGCCGATACCGTGCGCGCCAAGCATCCTGGCAAGGAGGTCGTGTACTGCTCCAGCCGTCTTGAGCTCAATCAGGAGCTCGAGCAGATGGTGGGCGAGGGCGACCTGCTGCTCACAATGGGTGCCGGTGACGTTACGACCGTCGGTCCCGAGTTTATCGAGTATCTGACTGCCAAGAAAGACGCTTAAGTCTAATGGGTCTGTTTAACGCCGTCATGGCGCTCTCGGGCATGATCGACACGGATGTGATCGAGGACGAGCGCCTTGCGCGTCATACGAGCTATCGTATCGGCGGCAAGGCCGACCTCTTTGTGACGTGCCATAGCTATCATGCCCTCCGCCGCGCCGTGGCGGTGCTCGATCGCGAGCAGGTGCCGTGGGTCATCATCGGCAAGGGCTCCAATCTGCTGGTTGCCGATGGCGGTTATCGCGGTGCCGTCATTTCGCTCGGACGTGAGTTTCAGCGCACGGTTGTTGCCGATGACGGTTGTACGCTGACGGTCGGTGCGGGCGTGATGTTTGCGCGCCTGGTCAACGATGCCCTGTCGCGTAGCCTCTCGGGCCTTGAGTTTGCCGTTGGCATCCCTGGCTCGGTTGGCGGTGCGATATCTATGAATGCAGGCACACGGACCGAGTGGATTGGCTCGCTGGTTGAGGATGTCGTAACGTTTGACCCGGCATCCGGTATCAAGCATTATGCGGGGTCCGAGATCACTTGGGGCTACCGCGAATGTAGCCTTCCCCGCAATGAGATTATCCTCGAGTGCGTGCTCAAGCTTAAACCGGCGCCCAAGGCCGACATTCGCGAGCGCATGGAGCGGTACCTGACGAGGCGCAAACGTACGCAGCCCATGGGTCGCGCATCCTGCGGGTCGGTCTTTCGCAACCCGCCCGATGCGAGTGTGGGCAAGCTTATCGAGGATTGTGGATTAAAGGGTTTTTCGATTGGCGGCGCGGAAGTTTCGCCCGTTCACGCTAATTTTATCGTTAATAACGGAACCGCCTCGGCCGATGACGTTGCCGCGGTTATCAGACATGTGCACGGAAAGGTGAGGGAGGCGTATGGCATCGAGCTCAGACCGGAAGTTAAATTCCTCGGCTTCTAGAGCATCGAAACCCACCTTCCGCCGCGCCGGAGGGCGTTCCGGCGCGCCTGCCAAACCTCAACGCAATACCGTCGCGCACTCTAAGTCTGTCGGGCATGCTCGACAGACCAGTCGTCCGGTCGTCGGCTCTCAGCTCGGTAATCGTCCGGCCGCAAAAAAGTCCTCGCGTCCCTCGGTGACGTCAAAGCCTGTTATGGGCGCCAAGCCTGCCCGTCCCATGGCAACTCCTAAGCCCTCGACGGGAACTAAGGCGGCGCGTCCGGGTCGCACGCTGGGCGCATCGAAACCGCGCTCGCTGACATCGGTGCCGGCTACCGCCAAGAAGCCTTCGGGTAAAAAAGGCGTCAACCCGTTGTCTTCACTTGGGGCGATGGCAAATAAAACGTCAGACGCCGCTTCTCTCGTTACAGGCAAAGGCAAAATCGTGGGCGGCGTTCTGGCCGTCTTGGCCGTGCTCGTCGTCGTTGCCGTCGTGGTGATCAACTCTGGATTGTTTACCGCCACTGATATTCAGATTCAAGGCAGCGAGCATGTGACGAAGCACGATGCTATCCAGCTGATCGATTTGCCCGAGGGAACGTCGCTTTTTAACGTCGATCCCGACCAGATTACCGAGGACCTCAAGCAGAACCCGTGGGTCTCGGGCGTGGATGTCCAGCGCCAGTTCCCGCATACGCTCATCATTACGCCTATGGAGCGCAAGGTCATCGCAATTGCCTATATCAGCTCCGATGACCTTGCCTGGGCCATCGGGGATGATGACACCTGGATCGCCCCGCTGTCGACGTCGGTCGAAGTGGATGGCCAGGGCAACGTCATCACGACAGGGCAGGGCTCAAATACCCTGACCGGCATTGATGCCGCGCTGGCGCTCGCTAAGCACTATGGCGCGGTGTTGTTGACTGATGTCTCGGCGGATGTCGCTCCGGTTTCCGGCCAGGCGGTGAGCTCCAAGGCCGTTAAGGCTGGCTTGGATTATGTGCGTGGTTTTTCGAGCGAGTTCTTGGGACAAGTCAAGGATATTTCCACGCCTTCGGTCGAAGCCATCTCGGCAAACCTCAATAACGGCATTGAGGTGTCGCTGGGCGATTCGAACGATATCGTCAAGAAGGAGCGCGTAGTCACCAAGCTGCTTTCGCAGGTAGAGGGCGTAACGTATATCAATGTGCGCTCTCCGGGTAACTATACATTTAGGAACGCTCCGACCTCGTAGCGCTGGTTGATGCTTTGTTGAGGGGCCATACCACGCCGTTTATCTGGTTTGTTTGGTTTTCACGGTCAATTATTTGACTGATACGTTCATAATGTGCAAACATAATACGGTTTACCTTTGCATTTACTTTCAACCTGAAGGTTAATGTGCGCAGGGGTCGACCCATGCTATGGCTATAACCTTTGTTCGGAGGACCGACATGCACGAGACAGAGATCAACAACTACCTTGCCGTCATTAAGGTGGTCGGCGTCGGCGGCGGCGGTACCAACGCGGTCAATCGAATGATCGAAGAGGGCATCCGCGGCGTCGAGTTTGTTGCCATCAACACCGATGCTCAGGCACTCGCGATCTCTGATGCCGATATCAAGGTGCACATCGGCACCGACCTTACCCGCGGCCTGGGCGCCGGCGCCAACCCCGAGGTTGGCCGCAAGGCTGCCGATGAGTCCCGCGACGATATCGCCGAGGCGCTCGCTGGCGCCGACATGGTGTTCATCACCTGCGGCGAGGGCGGTGGCACCGGTACCGGCGCTGCTCCCATCGTTGCCGATATCGCGATGAACGAGGTCGGCGCGCTGACCGTCGCCGTCGTGACCAAGCCCTTCACCTTCGAGGGCCGCAAGCGCAAGAAGAGCGCCGAGGAGGGCATTAAGACCCTCTCCGATTGCGTCGACACCATGATCGTCATCCCTAACGATAAGCTGCTCGACATCGCCGAGAAGAAGACCACGATGCTCGAGGCCTTCGCAATTGCCGATGGCGTCCTTTCCCAGGGCACCCAGGGCATCACCGACCTCATCACCGTCCCCGGTATCATCAACCTGGACTTCGCCGATGTTAAGACCATCATGAAGCAGGCCGGTACCGCCATGATGGGTATCGGTACCTCTTCTGGGGACACCCGTGCCGTCGACGCTGCCCAGCAGGCCATCTCCAGCCCGCTGCTCGAGAGTTCCATCGATGGCGCCACGCGCGTGCTGCTCTCCATCGCCGGTTCCAAGGACCTGGGCATCCAGGAGATCAGCGACGCCGCCGACGTTGTCGCCAACGCCGTCGACCCCGAGGCCAACATCATCTTCGGTACCGTTGTCGACGAGTCCCTGGGCGATCAGGTGCGTATCACCGTCATCGCTACGGGCTTCTCCGACTCCAACGTCAACCGTCAGGACGAGCTCTTTGCTGCTCAGCAGTCTCAGAGCAAGGCCGCTGCCTCCGCTGAGCCGCAGCGCACCGCTCCTGCCACGAGCCCGGCTCAGGCCGCTCCGACCCGCAACGTCGGTGGCACCGAGCTTCCTAACTTCGGCAACGATCAGTTCGAGCTTCCCGACTTCCTGAAGCGCGGTAGCTTCTAAGTCTTTCTTTGCATTGTTGTGCACAGGGGCGTGTCCGTATGGACGCGCCCTTTTTATTTCGACTTTGTAAACTAGAACCTCCAATCTCTTTACGTTCCCTTTACGATTGCCTCCAGCGCAGCAGGTATCCTTTTAGAGAAGTATGACAGCCGTATAAACGCGGGCTGTAGCGGCGATGCCGCGGTACTTGTGTTATTAGGAGGCTTTAGTATGGCAGCACGTGCGGACAAAGTTTCGCGTGTCGACCATGATGGAGTTACGTTGGTGGAGGGCGCGACATCCGATGTTCGCTTTGCCTTCACCGAGCGCGCCGGTGGCGTTTCCGAAGATGCGTACTCCTCACTCAACTTGGGCTCGCATGTTGGCGATGATCCCTTTGCTGTTCAAGAAAATCGTCGCCGCGCACTCGAGGCTATGGGTGCCGCGGAGTGCGAGCACAACCTGCTCGTTCCCAATCAGGTCCATGGTGACCATATCGTTGCGGTGACCTCGAATGGCGCCGATGACCTTGAGGACGTCCGCGAGCAGATTGCCGCGGGCTGCGATGCCATCGTCTGTACGGCGCATAACGTGCCCGTGCTGCTCTGCTTTGCCGACTGCGTTCCCGTGGTGCTGGTGGCCCCTGGCGGATTTGCCGTGGTGCACTCCGGTTGGAAGGGCACGATTGCACGTATTTCTGCCAAGGCGTGCCAGGCGCTTTGCGATGCTGCCGGCTGCGATGCGGGCGACGTTTCCGCCTATATCGGCCCCCATATCTTGGGTGACGAATATGAGGTATCCCAGGAACTCATGGATCGCTTTGCCGCCGAGTTCTCGTGCATCGATGCGAGTACCTCTCGCATGCTCGATCTTTCCGCTGCCATTCGCGAGGCGCTGGTAGATGTCGGTGTCGACGCGGATAATATCGTGGATACCCAGCTTTCGACCGTGCGTCAGAACGACCGCTTTTATTCCTACCGTAACGAGAACGGCACCTGTGGGCGCCATGCTGCGATCGGCGTGATGCTATGAGAAAGATCGTATCGGTCCTGAGCGCCGCTGTGCTTACGCTTACGCTGTGCGCCTGTTCTTTGGGATCTTCTACCTCTTCCATTACCGTCGCCGGCTCCACGACCTGCCTTCCTATCGCCGAGATTGCGGCCGAGGGTTTTAAGGAGGAGACCGGCATCGACGTGCTCGTTTCCGGTTTGGGTTCTTCCGCTGGCATCGAGGCCGTCAGCGCCGGCACGGCCGATATCGCCAGCTCCTCCCGTGGACTCAATGCCGACGAACAGGATCTGGGCCTGACTCCCATCGTCATTGCCCACGACGGTATCGCGGTCATCGTGAACGACGATAACCCGGTCGATAACCTCTCGACCGAGCAGCTCCGCGATATTTACGCCGGCAAGATCACCAACTGGATAGAAGTCGGTGGCGAGGACCTGAGGATTCAGGTCATCAACCGAGATGAGGCGTCCGGCACGCGTGAGGCCTTTCGCACCATCGTGATGGACGGCACCCCGTTCGATCGCCGCTCGGCCGTTCTTTCGGGCACGGGCCAGGTGCGCGACGTGGTATCTCGTTCGCGCGGTGCCATTGGCTACATTTCGCTGGGCTTCGTCGATAGCCTCAACGCCAAGACCTCGGTCAAGGCCGTCTCGGTCAATCATGTTGAGGCGTCCGAGAAGACGGTCGCGAGCGGCGGCTATCCCATCTCACGCGACCTTTACTTCTTTGTGAAGGGTGCGCCTTCGCAGCAGGCGCAGGATTACATCGACTACGTGACGTCCGAAAAGATGGACAAGCAGATTCGCGAGGCGGGCTTTATCCCCGTCACCAACGACGAGAAGGGGAGTGAGTAGCATGGAAGCACAGGAAAACTCCCAGACTGAGCAGAATGTTCAGTCGCCCATGAAGCGCGAGCTGGCGCGCGTATC
>CABUUG010000024.1 GCA_902494605.1 uncultured Collinsella sp. | reverse complement strand
TGACTAGTCAAACAAGAACGTCCCCAACGGCCAGTCGTTTAAGAACGTCCCCAACGACTACCGGGGGAGTTGCCTTCCCTCGTGGCGGTCTTCTAGCAGAAAAACCAAGTGAGTAGGCTTTTTGCAGAAGGCCGAGCACGCCCTAAAACGCCACAGCTCTAACCTGCGGTTTCATCGATTATTTGTCGCGATGTGCTCGGCAGGTTCAAAAAAGTCTACTCACTTGTATCTGAGACGCACCAGATTGGCAAAAACCGCCGCGAAAGGGCCCCTGGTCCCTTCGCGGCGGTCATACACCTCTGATTTTGCGACGATTTTGCCCGCTTGTTACTCGCTGTAGCGGGTGGCGATGGCGGCTCGCACCATGCCGGTGCTCATGAGGTAGGTCACCAGGAAGTAGCCGCCGTAGGCTGCCAGGAAGATTGCACAGGTGAGGCCCACGGTGCCACCGATGCTCATATTTCCGAATATGCTCACCAGCTCGATGATCACCTTAAGTGCCACAAAGGAGTGCGCCAAGCCCACCGCCAGCGGGAACAGGAAGAACACCGCTTGCTGCGCCATCACCGAATGGCGAATCTGGCGGTCGTCGCAGCCGATCTGTGCCAGCACACGATAGCTGCGGCTGCCGTCGGCCACGTTGGAGAGTTGCTGGATCGACAGAATCGCCGCGCATGCAACGACCAATACAAAGCCGATGTAGATGGCTAGGTAGCTAATAAGACCGTTCATTTGCGCTGCTTGCGTGTACATCTCGGAGCGTGTGATGAAGATTCCCCACGACCCCGGCTCCTTGCCGTCAACGAGCAGATTGTCGAGCACAGTGTATTTAATGCTCTCGTCTGCCTCAGTCGTATCCATCCCCTGTTTGTAGTTAACGAGCAGGCTACTGGAATACGGCTGCAGATTAAGTTGGGACAACAGCTCGTCGGCAACGACGACGGTACCCGGATTACTGCCCATCGCCGAGTTGGCGATGGCCGCCGTATCTTCGTCCGACTTATCGGTTGCGGGCTTGAGCTCATGCCCACCCAAGGTGAGGGTATGGCCGCCGGCCATGTATTTGGTGTACAGGTCGACCAGCTCGCCGCCCATATCACATGTGAGCAGATACTGGTCGTGACCGATGTGCACCGGCTCCTCGCCCATCATCTGACGCAGTTTGTTGTACTGGCTCGCCGGCGTCACAAACAGACCCATCGTATCGGCATTGCTACCCCCGAACGCCTTGGGAAGCTTTTCGCCCATGGTCTTGCACATCTCACTTGGGGTCACCGAAGGATTCGAGCCGCCAAATGGGTAACTCAGATACGAATCGATCTGTACATGCTCACCGGCAACATCGGCGATATCGACCTTCTTGCCGGTCTCGTCGTTGTTGTCCGCCGACTTGCCCTTGCCGTGCCATGCAGGGTACAAATCGACCGTTGTATCGGCCAACACCATGCGATCGGCCTCAGACGGATTGACATACCCTTTGTAGTAGTCGAGCGTATCGGGCGTGTAATAGACATACGTCTGAGACACGTCAACAGGGTTATAGCGCTCCAGGTTTTCATTCATCACGTTGGCAATTGACATACCGCACGTCACCGAGGTGATGGCCAAAAACAGGAGCATCGCGATGACGCCCATCGAAAAGCACACCGTGTTGACCTTGGCCGCAAGCTGGCGCACGGTAAACATGTTGAGGCCGCGCCAATACACGCCGCGCAGGCTCTGCAGCAGCTTGATGAGCATGCCCGAGAGTCCCCAGAACAGGGCAAAGGTGCCCACGGTAACCATAGCGGTCGTAATACCAAACTGGTTCATGGCCTCTTGCAGCTTGCTGTCCGTCGCGGTTAGCGGGAACCCATCACGTAGCAGACGGTAATAGGCCACGCCCACAAGCACCGCACCCACGGCAAAGATGGCAATCGCGATCCAGGGGTTGCGTGTCTTGATGCTCTCGTTGCGACGCTCGGCACCCATAAGCTCGATGAGTTTGGTACGACGCACGGCGCGGAGGTTCAGCAGTAGCGTGAGTACAAACATTACGAGCATGCAGGCAAGGGTCAGATTGAACGCATGCATCGAGAAAAAGAAGTGGAAATTGGCGATCTGTGTCTTAAAGAGCGAGGCCGTAAAGAACGTCATGAGCTGGGAGAGTCCCACACCCAGCACAATGCCGGCGACAAAGGCCACCACCGAGACAATCACCGTCTCGAGCGCCATGATCGTGGCGACGCGCCCGCGCCCCATGCCGAGCACCTGGTACAGGCCAAACTCCTTTTTGCGGCGTTTCATGATGAAGTTATTGGCATACACCATCAAAAAGGCCATGACACCGGCCAAAAAGTACGTCAGGTCGCCGAGTATGCTGCCCATAACCTGCGCCAAGCCCTCTTCATCGATGCCGGCGATGTCGACTTGCATCGAGATGGTGTTAAAGGCATAGAAGACCGTGACGCCCAGGGTGAGCGTCAAAAGGTAGACGAGGTAGTCGCGGCCGGCACGGCGGACGTTGCCCCAAGCGAGTTTACAGAGCATCGGAGCCCTCACCGCCCATCATGGCAACGACCTCCATAATGCGGTCGAAGAACTCTCGGCGGTCGGTGTCGCCGCGGCGCAGCTCGGTGAAGATCTTGCCGTCGCGAATAAACAGCACGCGGCTCGTGTAGCTGGCGGCAAAGCTGTCATGCGTGACCATGAGCACGGTGGCGCGCAGGCGGCGATTGAGGGCCTCCAGGCTCTCGAGCAGCAGGCGGGCGCTCTTGGAATCGAGGGCGCCGGTGGGCTCGTCGGCCATGATCATGGTGGGGTCAGTGACGAGCGCACGAGCCGCGGCAACGCGCTGCTGCTGACCGCCGGACATCTGGTAGGGATACTTGTCGAGCACCTGACTGATGGACAGGCGCGCTGCCACATCCTGCACGCGAGTCGAGATCTCTGCCGAGTTTGTGCGGGCGATGGTGAGCGGCAGGGCGATGTTCTCGCGTGCCGTGAGCGTATCGAGCAGGTTGGAGTCCTGGAAGATAAAGCCGAGCTCCTCGCGGCGGAACTGCGAAAGCTTAGCCTGCTTCATACGCGTCACGTCCTGGCCGTTGATGCGGATGGTGCCGCTCGTGGCGCTATCGATGGTCGACACGCAGTTGAGCAACGTCGACTTGCCCGAGCCCGAGGCGCCCATGATGCCCACGAATTCGCCGCGGTTGACGGTGAAGCTGACGTCGTTGAGCGCGCGGGTCACGTTGCCCAGCGCTCCATATACCTTTTCGAGATGCGCGACCTCCAGTACCGGGGTCGCCATGTGCGTGGTTTGCATACCGAGTCCTTTCTTGCAATTAGTCTACGGCATCTATAGTCGCAAGAAGACGAGTCGGCTACCATCGATATGGCTTACGCTTGCCTTACCGTTGTGTAAGGTACGGGTAGCTACCCTGCCGCGTGTTGATGTTGAGAGAGGACTCCTGTTGAAGACTGTTCATGTTGCCGCTGGGATCATTCGCAAGGAAGGATCTGACGAGCTGCTTGCCGTGCAGCGCGGCTACGGCAACATGCAGGGACTATGGGAGTTTCCCGGCGGCAAACTCATGCGCGGCGAGACACCCGAAGACGCCGTGCGCCGCGAGCTCATGGAAGAGCTGCAGGTAAAAGTCACCAACCTGCGCGATTTTTACACCGTTGAGTACGACTACCCCGATTTTCATCTCTCCATGGAGTGCTACTACTGCTCGCTGGCCGATGAATCCGATGAGCCCCAGAAGCATGACCGCCAACTCGATATCCGCTGGATTCCGCGCACCTCGCTTGCCACGGTGGAATGGATGCCCGCCGACAAGGGGCTCATTGATGCCCTGATTGAGCTAAAGGAAGATCGGCTTGAGGCAAGCTCCGCCGATGACGCCGCGCCCAACACAGCCGACAAACCCGCCACCAAACCCAAGCGCGCACCTAAGCGCCGCAGCAAAAAGCGCCCCAAGCCCGGTCTGCTCGACGGCATCGATACCTCGGACCTCTCCGCTGACGAGCGCGAACTGGTCCGCCGTCGCGCCGCCATCAAAAAGTCCATGAAGGGCAACAAGCGCGCCAACACCAAGCCCGAACTGCTCGTTCGCCAGCGCCTGCGCGCCGCGGGCCTTACGGGTTATCGCTTGGAATGGAAGGTACCCGGCAAGCCCGATATCGCCTTCCCCGGACGCAAGATCGCCATCTTCGTCAACGGCTGTTTTTGGCACCGCTGCCCCAAGTGCAACCCTAGCCAGCCCAAGCGCAACGTTGAGTTTTGGGAGGCAAAGTTCCGTCGCAACGTCGAGCGCGACCGATCAGCCATCAGCGCACTTACCCAAATGGGCTGGACGCCCATCACCGTCTGGGAATGCGAGCTCAAAAAAGACCGCATCGACGCCACGATGGAAAAGGTCATTGAGCAGGTGCGCGCCGCCGAACCGCAGCGCTAGGAACGAGCCGCCCACACGCCCCACACAGGCAAGCCACATCCGCGCCACAAACCTTAGAAAGCCCTTAAGCTCAAAACCTTTCAAGAGTGTTACTCAATAGCCTTGACCTGCGGTTTCATCGTAACACCAAACCAGGTTAAGCCTTTCTTTAGCGCTTCTTTGCAGCAGCCGCGGCATAATACTGCCAACGCACGGGACCTAGCAGCACACCCCGTGCGCAACCTTTTGGTGGACATCGAGGAGGCCGCATAAGCATGCATTCTTCCAATGACGCAGCACAGCAGCCATCCCTAAATCATGCAAACCTTTTCTCCTTCCCCCCGACACAGAGAAACGGCCTCCTCGACTCCCCGACCACAAAAGCAAAGCGCTCAACCAACCAGAGCCTTAACCTGCGAGCATCCTTCAATAAGCTCCAAGCATCCCTAAACAAGTCATTCCCCAACCAAGCCCGAGCATACTAACCCCTCATCAACAAAGAAGCCCTGACGCGCCATTATTTCCGCCCAACGCCACAAGGGCGATCGAGCAGGACGGCTTGGGCGGGTCCCCGTACTTAGTTTCCAAAATCATTCCGCAGCGCGAAGGCCCCCGTTGCCAACGCTTCGTAGAAGCGAGGCAACGGGGGCCTTCATGCGCGAGGACGTTTTGGAAACTAAGTACGGGGACCCGCCCAAGCCGTCCGGTGGGATCAGAGTACCCTTGCTGTTACTCTGCTTTGCCCACAGAGTTGAGGTTGGTCATGCGAATCTTAACCAGCTCGGTGATCTCGCGCATGCCCTCCTTGGCCGGCTTCTTGGGATCGAAGCAGGCAGGGTTCTCGGCCATGTAGGCCATGAAGCCCTTGGTGTAGGCCTGACGCAGCTCGGTGGCGTAGTTGACCTTGCAGATGCCGTTCTTCACAGCCTCGGCAACCTGCTCATCGGGCACACCGGAGGTGCCGTGCAGAACCAGCGGCACGTCGACGGCGTCGCGGATGGCCTTGACCACGGACTGCTCGATGTGCGGATCGCTCGTGTACACACCGTGGCTGGTGCCAACGCCAATAGCCAGCGAGGTGCAGCCGGTGCGCTCGACGAACTCCTTGGCCTCAGCCGGATCGGTGTAGGGGCTCTCGCCCTCAACCGCGGGACCGTCGTCCTCCTTGCCGCCAACCTTACCGAGCTCGGCCTCGACGGGCACGCCCATGGCGCGGCCAGCGTCGGCGACGGACTTGGTCAGGGCGATGTTGTCCTCGAAGGACTCGTGCGAACCGTCGATCATGACAGAGGTGTAGCCAGTGCGGAAAGCCTGCATGCAGCGGTCATAGCCATCGCCGTGATCGAGGTGCAGAGCGACGGGCACGGAAGCGCGCTCGGCGGCAGCCTTGACCATGCCGTAGAAGTAGTCCAGACCAGCGGTCTTGATGGTGCCCGGGGTGGTCTGCATGATGACGGGGGACTTGGTCTCCTCGGCAGCGGCCAGAACGGCCATAACAAACTCGAGGTTCTCGACGTTGAACGCGCCGACGGCGTAGTGGCCGGCCTGAGCGTCCTTGAGCATCTTTTCGGTGGTAACAAGTGCCATGAGCGTTTGCTCCTCTCCCTCGCCCGCATCTGGACATCGGGCGTAGTTGTTCACAAGGCGTTTTACCTTGCGTTTTACTGCGCTCATTGTATGAAATTCAGCGGCTCTGCATGTGCGAGATATTGAGCCCATGCAGGTCAATACCGTCGTTTTTGAAAAGTAAACGGAAGGAATTTGAGCCGAGCGGACATGTTCGATATTGAATTTTGGGCGTTCAGCGTCTTTCTTTTATAGAAAAAATAAGTAATCGAAAGGTATTTTCTTACTCAAAAAGAAAATGAACGAAAATAGAGTCAACACAATTCCTGCAAATTTGCCGAGAATGGAGCAGCTATGGCCCACGCAACAACCCGAGCCTTCGCCGATGAGCGTCGTGCCGCCATCATGGAGATGCTCGAGCATAATGCCTCGGTGCAGGTAGCAGAAATCGCCCAGACCTTTGGCGTGTCCTCCGTTACCGCCCGCGCCGACCTGGACGCGCTCGCCGAAGCAGGCAAGCTGCGCCGCACGCATGGTGGCGCCGTATCGCTCCACAAGCGTCTGACTGTTTCCACGCAGGATCGCCGCATCAATGTCAACGTCGCCGCCAAGCAGGCCATCGCGCAAAGCGCCATCGAGCTCGTCAATGACGGCGACACGCTGCTCGTTGACTCGGGCACCACGGCGCTCGAGTTCGTCCGGCTCCTCGATCAGCGCGACGGCATCACCGTTATCACGGCCGACATTACCATCGCCGATTATATCGACGAGAGCATGCCCTCGGTCGATGTCGTCATGCTGGGCGGGGCGCTGCGCAAAGGCCATCGTTATCTGTACGGACCGCTCACCATGCAGGCGCTCCAAATGGTCCATGCCGATCTGGCCGTCATGTGCCCCGGCGCCTTTGTCTCCAGCTGCGGCTTTACGACCGACTTTCCGCAGATGGCCGAGACCAAAACGGCTATGATCGCCGCGGCCCATCAAAGCGTCGCCCTCATGGACGCCAGCAAGGTTAACGGACGCGGCATGTACCGCTTTGCCAAGCTGACCGATGTCGACGCCATCGTGATGGACCGAGACCCCGAAGGCGCCGTCGCCACCTCAATCGCCAAGACCGCCGACGGCGCACGTCCAGCCCTCATCATCGCCGTCAACTAAATAAAAACCACCACAAAGGTGCCTGTCCCCTTTGTGGTGGTTGTGATGGTTGAGCGTCAAAAGTGAACGTGTCGCTACTTGGACAGCTCGTCGGCGAGGGCCTCGATCTGAGCGCGCGAGGCGTCGTTGAGCGAGCCCAGCACGGTCACCTTGTTCTGCGCCAGGGTGATGTCCTTCATGCCCTCGAGCTCCTTGGTCATAACCTTGGCAGCAGCGGGCGCCCAAGAGCCGGCCTCGACGAGCGCCACGGTGCGGTTCTGGTAGGCATGCTCGGCGAGCGTATGGATAAAGGTGCTCATGAACGGGAAGATCTCGCCCTGATAGGTGATGGAAGCGAGCACCAGGCGGTCGTAGCGGAACGCATCCTCAACGGCCTCGGCCATGTCGTCGCGAGCCAGGTCAAAGACGGAAACCTTCTGGCCGCGAGCCTCAAGCGCAGAAGCGAGCTCCTCGACGGCAGCCTTCAGATGGCCATACACGCTCGCATAGGCGATCGTGATGCCCTCGTCCTCGGGCTGATAGCTCGACCAGGTGTTATAGGTGTCGAGGTAGTAGCCCAGGTTCTCGGTCAGCACGGGGCCGTGGAGCGGGCAGATGATCTGGATGTCCAGGTCGGCGGCCTTCTTGAGGACGGCCTGCACGAACTTGCCGAACTTACCGACGATGCCAAAGTAGTAACGGCGAGCCTCGCAGGCCCACCCTTCCGGATCCTCGATGTCGTTGGCGCCGAACTTGCCAAAGCCGTCGGCACTAAAGAGCACCTTGTCGGTGGACTCGTAGGAGAAAATCACCTCGGGCCAGTGAACGTTGGGGGCGCCGATAAAGGTCAGGCTGTGGCCGCCCAGATCGAGCACATCGCCCTCTTTGACGACCATTTTGCGCTCGGGGAAGTCGGTGCCAAAGTAGTTGACCATCATGCGGAAGGCGCCCATGCTGGCCACAATCTGTGCCTGGGGATAGCGCTCCATAAAGGCGGCAATACCGGCGGAGTGATCGGGCTCCATGTGATGGACGATCAGGTAGTCAGGCGTACGGCCATCGAGCACGGCCTCGAGGTTGCCGAGCCACTCGTCAACAAAACCGCCGTCGACTGAATCGGCGACAGCGATCTTTTCGCCCAAGATAACGTAGCTGTTGTATGCCATGCCGTTCTCGGACACGTCGTACTGGCCCTCGAACAGGTCAATGTCGTGATCGTCGACACCGATGTAGCGGATATCCTTGGTGATCTCCATCAGGCAAAGCCTCCTAGATAGACAAAAGAACCCGTCTATCATAACACTCGGCAGTATCCCAACTGTTATCTGCCAGCATCCATACCGATTGTTATTGAAATACGATAAATCGCCGTTTACCTGCGCAAACTATGAGCGCGGTATCGCCGTGCTATGTCGAATAATGAGTTGGCCGGGAATACGAATGGCAACGGTTTTGCCCGCCGTACCCGCCTCGGGAACCGCATGCTCGAACACCTCGCGTCCGCGCTGATGTAGATCGAATCGCACGGTCGTGAGCTCGTTGTGTGCTACAAAATCATCGAGCGAATCATCGACGCCCACCACGCTTACGTCCTCGGGCACGCGCAGGCCGCTATCGCGCAGCGCCGCAATTGCGCCGTTTGCCATCTGGTCGTTTGCCGCGTAAATCGCCGTCATGGTGTGATCGTGCTCGACCAGGTGCCTGCCGGCCTCGTAGCCGCTGTTGGCAGACCAGTCGCCCTCGAGCGGCTCTGCCGGCTCGATGTGTTTACGCTCGAGTGCATCCTGCCAACCGGCGCGACGAAATTGCTCGTCGACCGAGTACGACGGGCCGCCAATATAGCGAATCTGCTCGTGCCCCAGCTCAAACAGGTGATCCATAAGCAATAGCGAGCAGCCGTAATGATCGGAATCGACCGTGGTCACCCGCGGGTGCGCGTACATGGTAACGATGACCGTGCCAATGCCCGGCAGTGGATCAAACGTCTCAAAATCGGGCGCCATGCGGCTCATGCCGATGATGATGCCGTCCACCGGCAATGCGGCCATACGACGCGTGGCCTCGGCAAGCGAAAACTCCTCGGTCTTGGACATCTCGACCAGTGTGATGGCGCAATTATGCTCGCGAGCAGCGCTGGCGATGCCGTCGATCATTGAGAGGTTGCCAAACTTGGTGACATCGTTGATGCATAGGCCGACCGAATGGTAACGGCCGTCGCGCAGCGAGCGACCGGCATAACTCGGACGAAAGCCGAGCTCTTGCATAGCGGCCTGCACGCGCTGGCGCGTCTGCTCGTTAACGTTGGGCAAGCCGTTGGCGACGCGCGAAACCGTCTGCTGCGAAACGCCAGCAGCGCGGGCGACGTCGGCCATGGAGACCGGACGCGTACCTGTATCGTTGGACGGGCGCCTTGCCACAGGATCACCTTCACCCTTGCGAGATCTGAATAGCGTGAATGCTGGCCCGGGCAGAAATACATCCCGCGCCGAGGCCCGCTATCGTCGGACGCATGTTAACGTACTCTACTTTTTCTATCTGCATCTCTTCTGCTTTATAAGTCCATACGGCAGTACCGTTCACGGCTGAATTTCTACCGATTACCAGATTCTCAAAAAGTGACAAGCGATGTGTTATGAGTACGTTAACATAGCCCGTAACGTGCGGTATCGTGAACACTTGGTTCATGCCGCTTCAAGTTGTTAACGTACTCATAACGACGCAAAACTCACCCGTGCGCGCCAAGGAAAGGACCCCCATGACCACCCCCGACGAAAAGACACTCGCCACGCTCACCAAGCTGTTTGAGGAGGAGTTTGGCCCCATCGGCGACCGCCAGGTGCTCTACGTGCACGCGCCCGGCCGTTCCGAAATCAGTGGCAACCACACCGACCACGAGGGTGGCCACGTTATCGCCGGCTCGCTCGATGTCGCCGGCGACGGCATTGCCGTGGCGACCGACACCAACAAGGTCTGCGTTGCCGATGAGGGCTACCCCACCTTTGAGATCACGCTCGACACGCTGGATATTCAAGAGTCCGAGAAGGGCACGTCCGCGAGCCTCGTCCGCGGCATGGCCCACGAAATCGCTGCTCTGGGCGTTGAGCCCCAGGGCTTCGACTTCGCCTTCACCTGCTCTGTCCCCTCGGGCGGCGGCCTTTCCAGCTCTGCTGCTGTCGAGGCGGCATACGGCCGCGCCATGGAAACCCTCTGGGGCTCATCCGCAATTGAGCCCGTCGCACTCGCCCAGATGAGCCAGCGCACCGAGAACAACTACTACGGCAAGCCCTGCGGTCTGATGGACCAGGCCGCCGTTTGCTTGGGCGGACTCGCCTACATGGACTTTGAGGATCAGGCCCAGCCCAAGACCCAGAAGCTCGAACTCAACTTTGAGGATCACGGCTATGCGCTCGTGCTCGTTAAGGTCGGTGCCGACCATGTGGCAGCTACCGACGACTACGCCGCCGTTCCGCGCGAGATGCAGGACGTCGCCGCCGAGTTTGGCAAGGCGCGCCTGTGCGAGGTAAACGTGGCGGACTTTGACGCCAAACTCCCCGAGCTGCGCGCCAAGCTGGGTGACCGCGCCTGCCTGCGCGCCGTTCACTACTGGTACGAGAACGGCCTGGTCGACAAGCGCTGGGCAGCTCTGAACGCCGGCGACATTGACCAGTTCCTGGTCCTGACGCGCGAGTCCGGCGCCAGCTCTGCCATGTACCTGCAGAATGTCGTTGCCAAGCTGGGCTCCGAGCAGCCCTCGATGTATGCCCTGGCACTGGCCGAGCACGTGCTCGACGGCCGCGGCGCCGTCCGTATCCACGGCGGCGGCTTTGGTGGCACCATCCAGGCCTTTGTGCCACTCGATCTGGTCGACACCTTTATCACCAAGATGAACAGCTGGCTGGGCGAGGGCTCTGCCCGTCATTACGCTATCTCTGACAAGGGGGCTTACGCGGCATGGCTGTAATGACTGATGTGCGCGAGGCTGCGCAGGGCCTGACTGAGTATGCTATCCACCGATCGATGATCGGACAGGACGACCGCATCTGGGCCTACAACACCATTCTGGAGTGCATCGGCGCCACGGGCCCCGCGCTCGACATGACCTGGGCGTTGCAGAACGAGAAGCTCTCGCTCTTGCACCCCGATACGCTCCCCGATTTTGACCTGGAGGGCACGCTTGCCGCGCTTTCCGAGGCCGCCGTCGCCAACGGTGCCGCCGAGGACACGGCATCGGGCCGCGACCGCATCGCCATGCGCATCATGGGCGTGCTGATGCCGAGGCCTTCGATTGTAAACGAGGAATTCAACGGCCGCATGGGCGTCGACGAGCCCCGCGCCGCGACCGACTGGTTCTACGGCCTGTGCTGCGACGCCGGCTACGTGCGCCGCGCCGCCATCGCGCGCAACATCAAATGGAGCACCCCCACCAACTGGGGCGACCTCGAGATCACTATCAACCTGTCGAAGCCCGAGAAGGACCCGCGTGACATTGCCGCGGCCGGCGTTGCAAAGAACACGGGAGATAAGTATCCCGCCTGCCAGCTCTGCATCGAAAACGAGGGCTATCCCGGACGCTCTGCCGCAGCCGACGGCGGCGCTCACCCCGCCCGCCAGAATCTGCGCGTTATCCCCATTCAGCTCAACGGCGAGCGCTGGGGCTTCCAGTACAGCCCGTATGCGTACTTTAACGAGCACTGCATTGCCATGAGCTCTGAGCATCGTCCGATGCACGTCGACCGCAAGGGGCTGACCTGCCTGCTCGACTTTGTCGACCTGTTCCCGCACTACTTTATTGGCTCCAACGCCGACCTGCCCATCGTAGGCGGCTCGATTCTGTCGCACGACCACTTCCAGGGCGGCGCGCACGAGTTCCCAATGATGCATGCCACCGAGGTCTCGCAGTTTAGCGTGCCTGGCTTTGACCAAGTCAGCGGTACCGTGTTGCAGTGGCCGCTTTCGGTGCTGCGACTGCGCTCGCACGACCGCGCCCAGCTGCTCGACGCCGCCGAGAAGATCATCCTCGCTTGGCGCGAGTGGACCGATGAGTCCGTGGGCGTTATCGCGCACACGGCCGACGGCGTGACCCACAACACCGTGACGCCCGTCATCCGCCGCGTTGACTCCCGCGGCAACGCCGGCGGCGAGATCTACGAGGCTTACCTCGCGCTTCGCTGCAACATCACGACCGACGAGCATCCGCTGGGCGTATTCCACCCGCATGCCGAGTATCACCATATTAAAAAGGAGAACATCGGCCTGATCGAGGTCATGGGCCTGGCCATTTTGCCGCCGCGCTTGGTTCCCGAGCTCGGCGCTGTCCGTGAGCACCTGTTGGCGGCCAAGACCGATGCCAGCTACGACCTTGCCGGTGCGCTCGAGGGCGACGACCTTTGCCGCGGCCACGCCGCATGGGCCGAAGATGTTTTTGCCCGCCGCGCCGACGAGCTTACGGCGGACAACGCCATCGACATCCTGCACGAGGAGGTGGGCGTGGTGTTTGGCCACGTGCTCGACAACGCCGGCGTCTTCAAGTGGGACGAAGCCGGCCGCGCCGCCCAGCAGCGCTTTATCGACTCACTGTAATGGTCCCTTGGGGACGGAGGAAAACAGATCATTTCGTCTTCAAGACAACGGCGCCCGCCGGCAACATCGCCGACGGGCGCCGTTTTTGAGTGTAGTCATTGGGGTCATTCTTAAGGGGCGTTCTTAAACGACTAGTCATTAAAGAGCGTCCCCAATGACTACTTGCGGCCAAGGCAACGCCGATGTCTTGGCAACGACAGCGAAAACGCCCCTAAGCGAGCAGGGTGACGTGAAAGAGGAGGGCATTGACCTTTTGGTCATGCCCAACGATTGAACGTCAGATTGCCGCTTAGGGGCGTTTGCAGCGTCGGCTGGTTACGCGGTTTGGTAAAACCGCGTAACCCTACAGCTCCGTTACTTCAACGTTGTTGAAGATCTCATCCCAGCGGTCCATGACCAGGTGGCCGGTCTTGGGATCCATGGCGTTGAGCTTGCCGCAGGTATTGGCGGTCTTGAGCACCGTGACGTCGTCGGCACCAGCAGCAATGGCATGTGCAAAGCCGGCGATGGTCGAGTCGCCGGAACCCGTCGCGTTCACAGCCGCAATCGCGGGCGTCTTGGCGCGGAACGCGCGACCCTCATGGAAGCCCACCGAACCGGCAGCGCCCATCGAAACGACAACCCAGGGAATACCGGCAAAGCGGCCATCGGCGGCGAGCGCCTCGCGCAGGGCATCGATATCATCAGTCGTAAAGGACGTACCCAGCAGGCCGTTAATCTCGGTCAGGTTGGGCTTTACGAGCTCAGGCTTAGCGTCGGACTCCAGCGCGGCCTCCAGCGATGCACCCGAGGTGTCGAGCAGCACCTTGGCGCCCGCCTCCTCGGCGATCTTGACGAGCTCGGCATAGTAGCCGGCATCGACGCCACGCGGCAGCGAGCCCGAAAGCGTCACAACGTCTGCCTTCGCTGCGAGCTCGGCAAACTTGGCCGTAAAGGCCTCGAGCTCGGCCGGGGCGATCTGCGGGCCGCTCTCCAGCAGCTCGGTCTGATTACCCTCGTGCAGAATATTCAGGCAAATGCGCGTCTCACCGGCGATGGGCACAAAGTCGTTCTTGACGCCGTCGGCATCCATAAGCTCGGCCATATAGGCACCCATGTGGCCGCCAAGCAGGCCAGTCGCGAGCACGTCGTCGCCCAGCTGCAGCAGCACACGGCTCACGTTGAGGCCCTTACCGCCAGCAGTCTTTTCGGGCGTCACACGGTTCACGTCGTCGATGATCAACTTGTCGAGCTGATAGCGCGTATCAATCGACGGGTTCATGGTAACGGTCAGAATCATATTGAACTCCTGTTTCCGGGGCACGACACGCGCGGCCCCAAGCATACGATAGCTCGTTAAAGGATCTCGATCTCAAAGCCGCGGGTAACGGTCTCCCCCGGCTTGGCCACCAGGCAGCCGCGCTTGTGCTCCAGAATATCGTCCTCGTCGGAGCAGGTGGACAGGCCGCCCCACGGTTCCACGGCCACAAAGTCACCCTCGGGCTTGCTCCACACAATCAGGTACGGCATATCGGGAAACGTCAGGCGCACGCCCTTGTCCTCGGTCTTCTTGGTCAGCGTAACCACGCGGCTCTCGAGCACGTCAAAGATGGTCTCCGCGAAGTCAAAGAGTTCGTGGGTCAGCGGCAGGTCATAGCCAACCATCGGGTTCTTGCTGCGATGCTCAACATCAATCAGGCCCGTCGAGGGAACGGCAGTACAGAGCTCGGCGGCCTCGCGCTGCTCAAAACGGAGCTCGTAGTCGTCATAGGACTCGCCCTCGTCAAGCGGGCACTTAAAGCCAGGGTGACCGCCCACAAAGAACGGCATGTCCTCGGTGCCCTCATTGGTCACCTCGTACGACACGGCCACCTTTTCCGCATCGATCGTGTAACGAGCAACGATCTTAAACGGATACGGGTACTGCTCGAGCAACTCGGCATGGTCGGCAGAGCTTAGGCTCAGCGCAACCATGTTGTCGCCCTGCTCATCGAGTTTCCACTCCTGTTTGCGCGCAAAGCCGTGGCGGGCGAGCTTAATCTCGCGGCCGCCCATGGTCATTGCGTGACCGTCGCGAAGGCCGCCGCAGATCGGGAAACAAATGGGTGCCTGGCCCGACCAGACCGCCGGGTCACCCTGCCACAGGTACTCACGGCCGTTGGCCGCAATAGAAGTGAACGATCCGCCAGCCGTGCTCAACGCAATGCGGACAGAGCCGTTATCAAGAACAAACTCCATGGGAATCTTCTCCTTCACATATCATCTCGCACGATCCATTGTGAACGTCGTGCCTTTAGCAGAAAGGTAATGAGGCAGCGCCGCAAACAAAAGAACAATGCACGTCCAGCCCGCTGGGCCAATTGGGCTGATAGCAAACCGGCCCGCGCCCCATCACAGAAACGCGAGCCGTCAACGGACTAGTTAATTACGCCGGATACCCGCTAATCGTGGTATTCGCCGCGGTCCCACTTCTCGAGGAACTCGTCAAAGAAGTGCGGGTCGGCCTGAGCCTCGGCGTCGGCCTTGTTGCAGGCATCGATCTTGGCGATCAGGGCATCGTGCTCGGGAGTCTTCTCGTAGGGCTCCTCCAGGAAGGCAAGCATGATATCGGCCATCAGGAACTCGCCGGTGATCTTGCCGCCAAAGCCCACGATGTTGGCGTTGAGCTCGCGACGGGCATACAGGGCAGAGGTCATGTCGCGGACCAGGGCGCAGCGGGCGCCGGGAACCTTGTTGACGGCGTTGGTGATGCCGATGCCGGTGCCGCACAGGGCCACGCCAAAGTCGGCCTTGCCGCTGGCAACAGCCTCGCCCACAGCCTTACCGTAGATGGGATAGTGCGTACGGGTGTGGCTGTAGGTGCCGCAGTCGAGCACCTTGTAGCCAGCCTGCTCCAGGCGGTCGGCCAGATAGATCTTCTCGTCCGTAACGATATGGTCGCAACCGATTGCGATGGTCTTCTTCATCAGAACGTCCTTTCGTCTGAATTCACAAGTTGAGGTAGAAGTTCGAGTTCTCGGTGGCTCTCGTTAGGCCATCTTGTTGAGCATGTCGACACGGATCTGGTGACGGCCGCCGGCGTACTGCGCGCGCAGGAACTCGCGGGCGATCTTCTTGGCGACCTCGGTGCCCACAACGCCCGGGCCCATGGTGACCATGCGCGAGCCGTTGTGCTCGCGGGTCATGTAGGCGGAACGCTCGTCGGAAATGTTGGCGACGACCATGCCCTTAATCTTGACGGCGGCCATATAGGAGCCGACGCCGTACTTATCGAATGCGAAGCCCTGGGAATCCTTGTGCTCCAGCAGGTCCTTGGCAACGGCGGTCGCGGAATCGACAAAGTCCGCGGCAGGGGTCTCGGAATAGTCGACGACCTCGTGACCGTCGGCGATGAGCATCTCCTTGATGGACTCCTTCATCGACATACCGTCGGCATCGGAAGCGATTACAACCCTCATGACATCCTCCTTGAGAGATACGCAGGTGCGTAGTTTCTGTTTGGAAGTGTTGAATCGCGTTCAGGTCCGGGCATCTGAATGTGCGGTTCTTCACTGTTCATGTTTATTTGAACACATTCGAACAGTAACTGCAACAACTATTTGTTTATCTTTGTTCTTTTTTGAACAAATACCGTTCACGGATGATTGCTGACCGTTTGAGCCGGGCGCGGACGCAGCGACCATGTGTTCAACAAACAAAAGGGCGACCGAGAACGCGTCTCGGCCGCCCTTCGGCGGTATTCCCCGGTATATACAGCTGTTTTAGCTACTCGGACTGCCCGCCCTTTTTGGCGTGCTTGGAAGGAGCACTCAAGAAACGGCCCGTCAAATAGTTCGCCGGGCCGGAAATATCGATCCCCAGCAGCACGTGTCCTAGCCATAGGAACGCCACGAGCACCAGCAGCGGGATAACGCACGAGGTCACGATCATCACGATGACGTCTTCAATCAGATCGGTCACCTGCCGCACGATCTCATCGGTCATCTGCTTGGCGCCGCTGGTCACCGACGTAACAAGGCTCGATGCCCCATCAGTCAACTGCTCGAACACGTTTTTGGACTCCGTGGCCTCGGATTTTTTCTTGTTCGATTTTGAGCTGGTCTCGGCTGACTTGTCCGTGGTGTCGGCCGCGTCCGCAGCCTTTTGCTCAGCTTGCTCAATACTTACGCGATACGTTTCATCGACCTTTTGCGACACCCATACGCTCGCGGGCACGAGCGCCATGCCGATCACGGCAACCACCAGCACGCGTGTCGCCACACGGCGCAGGACAGTGCTCGTGCTCCAGCGCCCGTGAATGCCGAGCGACACCGCAAAGAGCACCAACGCAAACGGGATTAAGATGCCCAGGCCGACCGACCACAAAATGGTTAGCAGGTATTTCTCTAGGTAGAGCACGGCAAGCACGATACCAAGGTTGCCTGAAAGCTGCGCGAGCTGCTCGGCAACCGGCGTTCCCGTATCGCCCGGCAGCGCGGTAATACCCGCAGACAGCGCCACGCACGAGGTCGTGAGCGCCAGTACGTTACCTTTCTTTTGATCGATGACCTCGATGGTGGAGTCCCAAGTTTTGGTATCGGCGAAATGCGGACGAGCTACAAAGCCCGACAGCAGCGCCAGTACTACGAGCGCAACGATAAAGCCAATCTGCAGCTTTTTGTTTGCGCACACGACATCGGACAGGCTGGGCTGCAGCTCGGTTACCGTCGTGTGCTCGGTTATCTGGACAGGACGCCCATGAGCCATCTCGTGCGTGCCTCTCTTTTGAATCGATCCATTGTCCGGCATTTGGATACCTCCTCAGTCCGGCGTTTAATGCGAAAGGAAGTATACCCACCGAGCAAAAATCGAACGGGAGGACGAACGGAGCGCACCAAGACTGTCCCCAATGACCAGTCGTTTAAGAACGTCCCCAATGACTATCTCGGGATGA
>CABUUG010000023.1 GCA_902494605.1 uncultured Collinsella sp. | reverse complement strand
CGACTGGCAGGGCATGAGCCATGGATCGTGGCACCTCCACGGGCACATCCACAGCAGCGGCGGCGCGTACAACGAGTTCAACCGCAAGCAGGGCCTTCTGCGCTACGACGTCGGTTGCGCTGCCAACGGGCACTCCCCGGTGAGCCTCGACGAGCTGAGGGAATGGTTCGCCGGAGTCGACGAGCCGTGCGGCCGGGTGAAATGGCCCTGGTGGGTCAACGAGACCGGCGACAGGCAGGTCGAGCGCGAGCTGGCGGCGTACAAGAGGGAAGAGGCGATCCGATGACGGTCTATGTGACGGGCGACATCCACGGCGGGCTCGACATGCAAAAGCTCCGCGACTGGGAGCTTGGCGATAGCCTTACCAGCGACGACTACCTCATCGTCGCCGGCGACTTTGGCTTTCCGTGGGATTTCTCTGCCGAGGAATGCGCCGACATCGCCTGGCTGGAGTCGCGCCCCTACACGGTACTGTTCGTCGACGGCAACCACGAGCGCTTCGACCACTGGGAGGAACGCCCCATGGAACCGTGGCATGGCGGGCTGACGCAGCGCCTGTCGGATACTTCGTCTATCCGCCGCCTCATGCGCGGGGAGGTCTTCGAGCTCGACGGCTCGACGGTCTTCACCATGGGCGGTGCCACGAGCGTGGACAGGGAATACCGCGTGCCCTATTCCAGCTGGTGGCCTCAGGAGCTCCCGGACGAGCGCGATTTCGATACCGCGCGGACAAAGCTCGACGAGGTCGGCTGGAAGGTCGACTTCGTCATCACCCATACCTGCGCCACGCGCATGCTCTCGCCGACGCTCTACCCGGACCCAGGCTGGGAGCGCCCCGATGTGGACCGGCTGACCGGATTCCTCGACGAGCTCGAGGACCGCCTGGACTATAAACATTGGTATTACGGCCATTTTCACCGAGACGGCAACCCGGACGAACGGCACACGGTGCTGTATGACCGGATCGTGAGGCTCGGGGACAAACTCCTGCCGTGGGGTGCGTACTGATGACGGTCTATGTGACAGGCGACGTGCACGGCAGGGCCGAGTACGGGTCCAGCAGGTTCGCCTTCAGGTCTTGGCCGCTGGGCCGCACGCTGACGCGCGATGACGCGGTGATCGTGGCCGGCGACTTCGGCTTTGTCTGGGATGGATCCAACGCCGAGAAATACTGGCTCGACTGGTTCGAGTCGAAGCCGTGGACCACGTGTTTCGTAGACGGCAACCATGAGAACCACCGGATGCTGGCAGAACTGCCGGTGCGGGAGTGGAGCGGCGGGCTCGTCCATGAGGTGCGACCGCACGTGCTGCACCTGATGCGCGGTGAGGTGTACGACATCGCGGGGACCACGGTCCTCACCATGGGAGGTGCCGCGAGCAACGACAGGCAGTATCGCAGGGAGGGGAGGAACTGGTGGCCCGAGGAGATACCGAGCGAGGAGGAGATGGGGCACTGCCGCGCCTCGCTCGATCGCGTGGGCTGGAGGGTCGATTGCGTTGTGACTCACGAGGCCCCTGCTGCCCTTGCTGAGGTGCTGTGCCGCGAGCATGGACGCGGGTATCGTGGCGACCGGCTGCAAACTTTCCTGGGCGAGCTCGAAGGGCGGCTCGACTATCGTATCTGGCTCTTCGGGCATTACCACGGCGACGAATGGCGCGACGACAGGCATCGCCTGGTCTATCGAGACATCGTGTCGATCGAAAGTGCTGCGCCCGGTTCTCAGTTCTAGAAACCCCCTAGAAATGCTCTAGAGGGTTTCTAGAAAATTAGATGCTATGTGGCCTACTCGCCCCTCATCTGGGTCATGACCTCGACCTTGGCCTCGGCCACGGCCGCCCGCTGTTCGGTTGCAGCGAGGCGGTCCTTGAGGGTGGCGACCTCGGCCATCAGGTCGCGCTGGGCCGGGAGTGCGTCGTTCAACTCGGCTTGGGCTTTCAGCGCGGCGTCACGCTCGCCGCGCAGGCGCTCGATCTCATCGACCATGGCCACGGCCTCGGCATGGAGCTGGACGACCTGCCTGTCGAGCTCCCTGGCATCGGCGAGGTATCTGACGCTCGCGGCGTGGAGCTCGTTGTTCTCGAGCTCGAGGCTCGCGGTATCGAGCTCGAACTTCTCCTCGATAAAGGCGACCCGCTCATTGCAGTCGGCCTCAAGTCTTTCGTTCCGGTCTCTCGCCTCGACGAGCTTGCGGTTGAATTCGTCGAGCTGGGCCCTGAGCAACGCGTTCTCGGTCCTGAGGTCGCCCGTCTCGTGCAGCAGCTTCTCCCGCCACGTCGCCTCGATCCGCTCGGCGGCCTCATCGAGGACGGACTTCACGCCGTAGATCTCCCTGATTTTCTTCTCGTCTGCCATGGTGCGGCACTCCAATCAACAACGGGCATGGCTCCGCCATGCCATATGGCTGGGAACAATGCACGGCCGCTGTTGATTTGTGTTCGCCCTGCGATCGGTGAGTTCTAAAAGGCGTCTCAAGTCATGCGTTCACGCAGGTTTTCAGTTGGAGAAATACCGCACGTTTTCATGGTAACACGTGCCTTAAAGAACGGGCGGCCATATCGATTCGTTGTAAATAGCGTCTACGACGTGTTGGTGGCAGGAGGTGAGGGCGTTAAAGATGTCGAGAGTGATTGTGGGAGTATTTTAGATACAGGCATGAGAAAGGGTCGAATCGAAGTGTCTGGCCGGACGCCAATTGTCCGGGAACTGTTTCGGTTCGACCCTGCTTCATTCTACATCCGCGGCATGTTCTTGTGGGCATCCTGACGGTGACCGACTCTCACGACCTCGATAGTCGGTTTGTGGGCTTAAAGTTTCGGAGGCTCCCAAGCGTTTTCAATCGCGGCGCGGTAGATTGCGGCGTAATTAAGCATCCAGCTGCCATCACCAACTTTTTGAATATACCCCTTATCCTTCAGAGAGGTATAGGCCCGGGATATCGTGTTCTTACTCAGGCGGTAGTGATCCTCAATCCATTTGCTTTTAGCGCAGAAGCCCATGGGCCGTTTGTTTTTGGAAGGTTTTCCAAACTTCCATACAAGGCCGAGGATGAGGCGCTCGGCGGCAACGGTGGTGACGCAGCACGCCCACTCGGGCACTGAAATAAAAATAGCCTTATCCATTTTTCCCGTAATCTCTCGTTGCTCAGTAGCATCATCGCTAAATATGTCGGAAATCGACGGAAGCTCGCTCATGTTTACCACCTAATCAAGGTGGGCGGTACGACCTTCAAGCTGCTTGAAAAGCTCGTAGAACGAGCTCTCAAACATGTAATTAGAGCGATGGATCTGGATGAGCTTGCCGGACTCTCGCATAAACTTGCGTGCGGTGTTTTCGCTCCAGCCAGTGAGTTCGCGGATATCGTTAACGCGGAGCAACCGATCGCACTGAGCGGCACCAGTGGGGAAAGTCGGTGTGGACGCCTGAGTGCTAATCTTTGGAGTAGCCATGATGAGCTATCCTTTCAATGAGGGCCCTCCCTGTGCTTGTAAGACGTACCAGGTTCATAAGCACTTGGGGGGCCGGTTTCTATGACTACATGCGTAGCCATCTGACAGCTTTAGCATGTATTAAAACTCATTAGATGTCAATCAAATAAAGCATCTACCTGCGGAAACGGTATTATAGTACCGTAATATTATGAAATAAACGATGAATGAAAAACATGCTATTTCTCGCTTCTCTGTATATAGGCGTTGATGAAGGCTTCGTAGCCTTTAACTGCTTTTATTTCTGATTGTTGAACGAGGCTTGTATACGTTTTGAGCGTGATATTGGGGTCCGCGTGGCCAAGAATACCTTGCACGCTTCTAACGTCCGATCCGTTCGCCAGCATAAAAGTGCTTACACAATGCCTGAGCTGATGCGGGCAGATGCCCTTATATAGTTTTCCGCCAGTCGAATTGTTCGGCTCATAGATTCCAAGATTGCAGCTAACTGCGAAATCGCGAAACCAATGGTTGAAGATGTAGTTTTTCATGTGACAGACAGTAGGGATCCCTTGCTCGACAGCAATATCGCTAATGATGGGAGTGCTGCCAGTCTGGGACAGCCCCAGAGAGGCCAGGAGCTCTTTTTGTATGGCTGACCATGATTGAAGACGTTCGGCCAAGGTTTCTCCAACGGGAATTTTGCGTTGGCTTTCTTGTGACTTGGGTGCCCTCAGTTCATGGTCGTTGGTGTACTGCCTGTCAATTTTCAAGGTTTTATTGGCAGGGTCCCAATCGCGCCATTCGAGGCCCAGCATCTCGCCTTTCCGCATACCCGTATACACTAGTACTAGTGTACCGACAGCTTCGGCGGTGAGCTCAATGTGTTGAAGATGTGTGCATAGGGTAGCTACTTGGTCGATTGTCAGTGATTCTCTTTTGTTGCGTGGTCTGCGAACATGAACGGTAGCGCAGGGGTTTCGGTCAATTATTCTCTTTGCGACTGCATTCGACAAAATCTGACGCAGTTTCGCATTGATTCGTACAAGCTCTGATGGTTTGTATTTTCCCGTACGACGAGCTTCGGCATATGTTTCTTCGATTAGATCGGGAGTTAGCCCCTCAATTGTCTGAAACGCACCGAATAGGTCTTCGATATGCCTGCAATCGTACGCTTCTCTTTCATAGCTCGTTGGCGCAAGCTCGGTGTCCCTATTTTCATGAAAGGCCCAGCAGTAGGACGCAAGCAAAGTGGGCTTTTTAGTTTTAGTGATCGTGCCAGAGGAGTTGATTTCAGCCAGCTTGGCCTGCATTGCAGCCTTAGCTTCTGTTTTAGTCTTGCAACGAACTGTATAAGTTGGGGATCGTTTGTAGCGCCCCGTCTTAGGGTCCTTGACTCCAAGGGAAAAATAATAGCGATAGGTGTTAGGTGATCTCTTGTCTTTCCAACACGTGCCTCTTCCGCTAATTAGTGGCTGTTCTGACATCTTTGCGCTCCGTTTCTTTGAATAGTTTTCAACAATTCATTGAGTGCAGTTTAGCTAAAGCTGTTAGTAATATGTTTGTAAAAGCGTAGGCTCAGCTACCGGAGGTAAAAGACACAAACTGCTATGTTTATCTGCGGTTATATGATGTTCAATGATGCTTGATGAATGGTAGGGGGTAGCATTAAATCATATCTCCTAAAGCGGGTGTCGACGGTTCGAATCCGCCCGGGGGCACCAGAAGATTATGACGGCGTCGCGAGAGCGGCGCCGTTTCTGGTTTGTGGGAGCTGCCGGCGGATTCGAGCCGTCGACACCCGCGTCACCAATTTCCTCGCGGGGGGAGTTTTCGAATCCGCCCGGGGGCACCAGAGGAATATCGAGCCCGGTACCGCTACGGTGCCGGGCTCTTCTGGTTCAATGCCATGTCAAAAACGAAGCGCCCGCTTGCTGGGGAAGCAAGCGGGCGCCTGTGAGCGAATATGTTTGCGGCGAGAGCCGTGGTGAGCGGTGGGGTGGCGACTAGTTGGTCGTACCGGAATCGTCACCCGTGCCCGAGCCAGAGCCCGAACCCGAGCCAGAAAGTGCGACTGTTAGCGTGATCGTGCTGTCGGTGGACTGCTTGCCGGTGGGGGAGACGCCCGTAACGGTGGCATCCTCGTTACCGCTTACGGGATTGCCGTTCTGGTCACAGAAGCCAATGTTATAGAAACCGGCGTTGTTGAGCGCGGTAACGGCGGCGGAAATGCTCTTGCCGTACAGGTTGCCCGGGACGGTGGCCTTGCCGGACTTCTTGGCAATGACGACGGTAATCGTGGCGCCGGGCTTCTGCTTACCGCTGGGGTTCCAGCTGATCACGGTGCCCTCGGTAACAGAGTCGTTCTCCTGGTAGCTCACGTCGACGCCAAAGCCTGCCATATCGAGGGCGTTGCGCGCCTGCGCCTCGGTCATGTCGGTCAGATCGGGGACGGACGTGGTATCCGGGCCGCTCGAGACCTTGTACGAGATGGTCGTGCCCTTCGCGACTTCCTTACCGGCTTCGGTGCCCTGCTCAAAGACCTGGCCCTCATCAGCCTCGTTGGCCTCCTCGGAGGCGTTGCCCTTCAGGCCAACGCTTGCCAGTGCGGCTTCTGCTTGGTCCTTGGTCAGGCCGACAAGTTTGGGAACCTCAACCTTTTCGGAGGGCTTGGGGCCCTTGGAGATTACCAGGTTCACCTTGGTGCCCTTGGTCTTCTTGGTGTTGCCGTTGGGCGTCTGCTCGGCGACCTTGCCCTCGTCGACATCGTCGTTGTAGCTTTGGTCGATGGTGCCGACCTCGAGGCCGGCTTCCTTGATCAGCTCGACGGCAGTCTGCTGGTCCTTGCCCAGCACATCGGGCACGGTGACTTGCTCGCCGCCAAAGAGTCCTGTGGCAAAGGCCACCACGATGCCGATGACGGCAACGGCTGCCACCACGGCGGCGATGATCTTGTTCTTGTTGGATTTGGGCTTTTCGACCTCGTAGGAGCCGGTGGAGCCCGAAACCGAGCTACGGGCGGTATTTTGGCCGCTCACGCCCGAGACGGAACGCACCATGGCGCGCGTCTGATCGGAAAGCTCGCGAGTCTTGGTGGCGCCCAGCTCACCGGGGGCACCGATGATGCGCGTGGGCTCCGAGACGTTGACGGCACGGCCCGACAGGTAGCTGTTGAGCACCTGACGCAGCTCGTCGGCGGTCTGGAAGCGGTTTGCCGGGTCCTTCTCCATGCACTTGAGGATGATGCGCTCAAGGTCGGCGTCGACACCGGAGTTGATCTGGCTCGGCGGAATAGGCAGCTCGTTGACCTGCTTGAGTGCGACCGAGATAGCGTCGTCACCGTCAAAGGGAACGCGGCCAGTGGCGCACTCGTACATCACGACACCCAGCGAGTAGATATCCGAGGTGGGGCCGAGGTCCTGACCGCGGGTCTGCTCGGGGCTGACGTAGTGGGCGGTTCCCAGCACGTTGTTGTCTTGCGTGAGGTGGCTGTTCTTGGCGCGCGCGATGCCAAAGTCCATCACCTTGATGTTGCCGTCGGGCAGCACCATGATGTTCTGCGGCTTAATGTCGCGGTGGATGATCTCGTGCTTGTGGGCGACCGAAAGCGCAGAGCTGATCTGCGAGCCGATCTGGGCGACCTTCTTGGGGTCGAGGGCGCCGTGGCTCTTGATGCCGCTCTTAAGGTCGGTTCCGCGCAGGTACTCCATGACGATGTAATAGGTGTCGCCGTCCTTGCCCCAATCGTAGACGCCCACGATATAGGGGGAGGAGAGACCGGCTGCTGCCTGGGCCTCCTGCTTAAAGCGTGCGGCGAAGGTTGCGTCGCCGGCATACTGCGGCAGCATGATCTTGACGGCTACCGTGCGGTCGAGAACCTGGTCCTGTGCACGGTAGACGGTCGCCATGCCGCCTGTTCCTACCTTATCCTTGAGGAGGTATCTTCCCCCGAGGACCCTCTGTTCCATTCCTGCTCCTAACATAACTATTCGCTCAACGATGTGTAGTACCTATGATGTGGCCGCTGGGGCCGTGTGGCGCGTTGCCGCTAACCCTTAGGCCGCGGCGCGCCTCGGGTGTCCGATTCGATCATGGGCATCACGCTCCCTGTGCGGCAAGCGCCGCGGTCAGGACGATACCGGCGATCTTGGCGGCCTTGACGTCATGCTTGTCGTAATCCTCCAAGGCCACCGAGATGGCGACCGTGGGTGAATCGTAAGGTGCAAAGCCAACGAACATCGAGTTGACGTTGGTGCCGCCAATCTCGGCCGAGCCGGTCTTGCCGGCAACCTTGACGCCGGGGATTTGGACATCGGTGCCGGTGCCGGACTGGACGACGGCAAGCATGGCCTGCTTGACCTGGTCGGCCGTGACGGAGCTGACGGCCTGACCCAGCGAGCGGGACTGCGTGGTCTTGACCACGGTTCCGTCCGGGGCGAGTACCTGGGCTACAAAGTACGGGTCCATGACCACGCCGCTGTTAGCGATGGCGGCGGCAATCACGGCGTTTTGCATGACGGTGGTCTGCGGGCCGGGCGTGTGGTCCATGCCGACAGGCTGGCCGGCGCCGGCCCAGGCGGTCTCCCACTCGGTCATGAGCGACGGGTCGGCCATGATGGAGGCCGCGGAGGTCAGGTCCTGGCCGAGCTTTTGGCCGTAGCCAAAGGCGTTGGCAAACTGCACGAGCGTGTTTGCGCCAACTTCGTTTGCCACCTGGCCGAAGACGACGTTGGAGGACACGGCAAAGGCCTGCTGCAGGCTGATGGTGCCGTAGCTCTCGTTGGCATAGTTGGTGACCGGTGCGTTGCCGATGTCCATGGAGCCGGGCGCCTGGTAGGTGCTGGTAAGGCTGGCGGTACCGGTCTCGAGTGCCGCGGAAAGCGTAACGACCTTAAACGTTGAGCCCGGCGTGTACAGCGCGTCCATGGCGCGATTGTACATGGAGCCGTCCTCGCCGCCGCCCGTCTGCAGCAGGGCATCGATGTTGGTGTTGTCGTAGGTGGGCGAGCTGGCACATGCGAGCACCGCGCCGGTACGCGGATCCATAACCACTACAGCGCCCTTAAAGCCCTTGAGTGCCTGCTCGGCCGCTGTCTGGATACGCGAGTCGATGGTGAGCTTGGCGGTGTTGCCCGGCTGGGTCTGGCCCGCGAGCGACGCGATGGCGTTGTTCCAGCTGGAGTAATCCTTAGAGCCGGTGAGCGTATCGTTCATGACGCTCTCGATGGCGGTGGTGCCATACTGCTGGCTCACGTAGCCAACCACGTGCGCTGCCAGGTTACCGTTGGGGTAGGAGCGTACGTAAGTGCCGTCCTCCTGCTGCAGCGACTCGGCCAGCGTCACGCCGTCGGACGTGATAATGGAACCGCGCTGGATGTACTTGGAGCGGGCGATGGTGTGGTTGTTGGTCGGCATGTCCTGATAGTCCTTGGCTTTGATGACCTGGACATAGGTGAGGTTGCCGATAAGGATGGCGAACAGCGCCGTAAAGGCGAGCACCGCACGGGTTAGACGGTTGGCGAGCGCCACGCGGCCGAGCACACCGGATTCAGGCGTGTCGAGCAGGCGACGGCGCATGCGCGAGCCGATGGAATGGCTGCCGCTGCCGTAGGAAGACGAGGTGGCAAAGCGCGTGCCCGTCGGGGCGGCGGCAGATGCGACCTGATCATCGGTGATGGCGGCCATGGTGCCGGTGCCGGTAAGCTCGGCCTCGCGTCCGGTCGCCTCGTCACCGGCGCGCAGCAGGAGCGCGACGATGATAAAGCTCGCCAGCAGAGAGGAGCCGCCCTGGCTCATAAAGGGCAGGGTGACGCCGGTCAGCGGGATCAGGCGGGTTACGCCGCCAACGATCAAGAAGGCCTGGAAGCTGATGGCGGCCGTAAGGCCTGTGGCACTAAAGGCGGCGAGGTCGGATTTAGCGCGGGCAGCTGTGGTGAGGCCACGCACGGCAAAGAGCATAAACAGGATGAGCACGGCGCCGCTGCCCAAAAGGCCCATCTCCTCGCCGATAGCCGAGAAGATAAAGTCGGACTCGACGACGGGGATGTTGTTGGCCATGCCGTTGCCGATGCCAACACCGACCAGACCGCCATCGGCAAGCGAGAAGAGCGACTGGACGATCTGGTAGCCCTGGCCCTGGGCGTCCTTAAACGGATCGAGCCAAACCTGGAAACGCACCTGAACGTGAGACAGGAACTTGTAGGCGCCCACGGCTCCAACAGCTAAGAGCGCAAGGCCGATAACGACATACGAAAAGCGCCCCGTGGCAACGTAGAGCATCAGCAAGAAGATGGTGTAGAACAGCACGGCCGAACCCAGGTCGCGTTCGAAGACGACGACGAGCAGGCACACGCCCCACACGGCAAACAGCGGCAGCAGCAGTCGCAGGCGAGGGATCTTAAAGCCCAGAATCTTGCGGTTGGAGATGGAGAGCAGCTCGCGGTTCTCGGCTAGGTAGCCGGCCAGGAACAGGACGATAAAGACCTTGGCGAACTCGCCGGGCTGGATGGTAAAGCCCGCGATGCGAATCCACAGCTTGGAGCCCGAGATCGTGGTGCCGATAAAGATAGGCAGCATCAGCAGAATGATGCCGATGATGCCAAAGGTGTACTTGTAGCGCATGACCACGTCGAGGTTTTTGACTAGTGCAAGCGTTCCCACCATGAGCGCCACCGAGACAAACAGGATGATGAGCTGTGAGATGGCGAGAGCGGGGGCGAGACGCGTCACGAACGTGATGCCGATGCCCGAAAGTATAAATACGATGGGCAGGATGGCGGGGGCGGCACCGGGCGCCAAGATGCGCACGGCAATGTGGGCGGCGGCAAAGGCGGCAAAGAGGCCGATCGGTACGGCGAGCGTCTCAAAGGAGATGGCAGCGCCCGCGGTGAGGACGTACATCGCATACAGCAGGATGACGGGGAACGCCGAGGCGATGAGCAAGAGCAGCTCGGTGTTGCGGCGACTCATAAGCGGCACTCCCTTTCTAATTCTTATCGGAGGCTTCGGCCTCGGCGGACTGTTCGGCGGTTTTCTCGGAATCTGATTCGGAGGTCGATCCCTGATTGGTGTTGTCGCGAATCGTTTGCGCGTCGATCACCTGGCGGGTCTGCTCCTCGTCGATCTGGTGGCGGTACTTGGATATCGTGTCCTGCGCATCGTCGACACTTGTTTGCGGAATGCCCGCCTTGAGGCGGTTTTGCGTGTCTTCGGGCAGGTCGGACAGCTTGATGCTGGTTTCGCTTTCGAGCCAGTGGAGCTTGAGTCCGAGTGGCTTGCCGGGCAGGCCGCGCCAGACGGCGACATTGCCCTGGTAGGTACCCAGGTAGTACGAGCCGGTGACACCCGTGTAGGCCCAGATGCCAGCTGCCAGCACAAAGACGAGGGCCAGGATGGCGGCGATAGTAACGTTGCGGCGACGCACGCGTTGCGCCTCGCGCATGACGCCATCGTCAACCAGGTCAACGACTACTACGGTCACGTTGTCGTGGCCGCCGGCGGCAAGCGCCGCGTCCACTAGGTTGTCGACGCAGATTTGCGCGGTTGAGGACTGCGTGGCGATGTTCTCGATATCGCTATCGGGAATCATGCTCGAGAGGCCGTCGGAGCACAGGATCAGGCGGTCGCCTTCCTCGATATGCAGAGTGAAGTGGTCGGCATACATGGCGGGGTCCGAGCCCAGCGCGCGGGTGATGACCGAACGGTTGGGGTGGACGCGAGCCTCGTCTGCCGTGATCTCGCCGGCGTCCACGAGCTCCTCCACGTAGGAGTGGTCGCGGGTCACGCGGATGAGCGTGCCCTCGTGGAGCAGATAGGCGCGAGAGTCGCCCACGTGGGCGATGGCGAGCGTGTCGTTTTCGATATAGGCGCAGGTGGCTGTGCAGCCCATGCCGGGCTTGCCCAGGCCGTTCAGGGCCGCCTCGATTACGGCGGCGTTGGCTGCCTCGACGGCTGCGGCCAGGCGCGCTGCGTCGGCGGACTGCGGGGCCGTCTTGGCAATAGTCTCGACGGCGATGGAAGAGGCTACCTCGCCGGCGGCGTGACCGCCCATGCCGTCGCATACGCAAAAGAGCGGCGACTGCACCAGGTAGGAATCCTCATTGTGCGGGCGCACGCAGCCAACGTCGGAGCGGGCGCCCCACATGAGTTGCGTGGTGGTACCGGCATCATAGGTCGAGTCGGTCTCGATGCGCTCCTCGGTCAGGGGCTCAAAGCTCATGGTCGAGCCGGGGTCTTTGAGCTTGGCCTCAACGGCAGCAACGTCGATCTCGGCGGTGTCACCGGGAGAGACGGTGTCGGTCTCGGCGTTTGATTCGGAATCACCGGTGTCCGGGGAGTCGGGCTCCTCGGAAACGCGGGCGGTCGACTCGTCATCTTGCGGGCTGACGTCTATAGGCTCGGGCGTCGCAAAGTGCGACGGCGCGGGCGTGTTTTGCGACTGGGCGGCGGGCTCGGCCACGGCATCGGACTCGCTTGCGGGCGCAGACTGCGGGGTCTTTGGCGCAGGGCCGTCCTCGGGGGATGTCCCCGCCTCGGGCGCCGGCGTAGACGCGGGCGCAACCTCGGATGCCGGGGCTATGGGAAACGCCGGCGCGGCGGGCTCGGGTGCCGCAAACACCGCAGCGCTCTCGTTGATTGCCGCGGCGACGGGCTCTGCAAAGTGAGCCGGCGCTGGGGTTGCTTCGGGCGCTGTGGGCTGTTCCGCAGCATGTGCGCCGATGGGCGCCGCTACGGCATCCTCTTCGTCCTCGTTATCGGCGAGATCCGAAATATCATGCGTTACATGCGAAAGAGGCAGGGAGAACACGGTGTCCTCGGGCTCCACGGGTGCGGAGCCCGCCGGAGCGGCGTGGGCCGGCGCAGCTGTGGCGGCGGCCGGTGCCTCGGTCATAGTTGCTGACTTGTTCTCCTCGTCGATCATCGACGGTTCACCTTCATGACCACGTCGCCAATCTGGACTTCGTCGCCCTCACGCAGCGTTGCGGGCTCCACGAGCTGGCGGCCGTTGACGAGCGTGCCGTTAAGCGAGTTGAGGTCCTCGATGATGAGCGCCGGGCCCTGCAGCGAAAAGCGCGCATGCGAGGCCGAGACGAACGGTTCGTTGATGCAGATGTCCGAAGATGGCGAGCGACCGACGATGACGGGGCCGAGCATGTCTACGTGGATGCCGCGGATACCGCGCGGACCCTTGTCCACATCAATCGTCCAGATAGCCGAGTCGCGGCGCTGCCCGCGCACAAGTCCCACGCCGGTCTTCATGACGGCGAACAGGAAGATATAGAGCAGGGCGACCAAGACGATGCGGCCTGCAAAAAGGACGATATCGATGTTCATAAGCGACTATCCCCTAAATTCAAAGGTACTCAGGCCAAACGTCAGCAGATCGCCGTTGCGCAGCGGGCAGCGCGTAATGCGGCGGTTGTTGACGAGCGTGCCGTTGGTGGAATTGAGGTCCTCGATCGACCAATCCGAGCCCGTAAAGGTGAGCTGGGCGTGGCGGCGCGACACGTTGGGGTCGCGCAGGGCAATGTCGGAAACTGAGCGCTCGCGACCGATGGTCACCTGTGCGGAGGTGATGCTATGGCTCTCGCCGCTCACGACGTCGACGAGCTGGGCGAGCGGGCGCTGCGGGGCGCGAG
Source organism: uncultured Collinsella sp. (assembly GCA_902494605.1). Classification (GTDB taxonomy): domain Bacteria; phylum Actinomycetota; class Coriobacteriia; order Coriobacteriales; family Coriobacteriaceae; genus Collinsella. The sequence continues at coordinate 4,827 of CABUUG010000023.1, read as the reverse complement.
TGCTCGCCATGTTGGAGGCGATGCCGGCTGCGGCGCCTAGGCCCACGGCGGCACCGGTCGCGGCGGCTCCGCCCATGCCGGCAAGCGCGTCGCGCGAGACGGTCTGAGGCACCGGGATGGGTGCGGCGGCGGGGTCGGGGACGCTAGGCGCGAAGGGGTCTGCCACGGCAAGCGGGTCGGGAGCGGCGGCGCGAGGCGTCGGCTGCTGCTGGGGCATGGCGGCGGGGCGCTGCTGCTGCGGGGCAGCAAACTGCTGCTGGCCGGCGCGCGGGGCGCTGGCGGCACGGCTTGCCGCGGAGTTGTTCTGGCCCAGGCCGTTTTGATAGGCGCGCTCTTCTTCGTACAGGCGGCCGAGCGTGGGGGCATCGACGTTCTCGGCAAAGACCGAGAACTTGCCGGCGCGCAGCTGCGGATCGATCATAAAGCGCACGAGGGGCTCGCCGACAAAGACATAGCGGCGCTTTTCGGCCTGCGCCTTCACAAACTCGCGGACCTCGCGCGAAAGCTCGGGGTAGAACGGGGCGAGCATGGGATCGTCGTCGGCGGCGATCAGGATGGTATAGAGTGCCGGCGCCGTGTTGACGCCGTTGATCACCAGAGTCTGATCCTCCATGTCGCGAGCGGCCTGCTTGGCAAGCTTCTTAAAGGAGAACGGGGCACGGGTGGCACCGAAGATGCCGGCCACGTGGTCCTCGAAGATGTTCAGGAAGTTCACGAAAGATCACTCTCCGTATAGGTTCTTTGGTATCCGAGCAAATATAGGCATATCCCAACGATTATAGAGGATAGGATTCCCGCAACCGCCGCCTTGGCGATGACCGCGGCTGCAAGGCTGGCAATTTCCATATGGTGTGCAAGACAGGACGCCGCTGCGCAGCCGATGCCGGTGACAGCGATGGCGGCGATTGCGGCAAGGTTTGAGCCCTGATTGGCACGCTTGGCATGGGCATTGAGCAGCGCGGATGACGCTGCGGCAGTTGCCGCGGCCAGCCCAAAGGCAGCCCAAAGGAGCGGGTCTCCCAGCGCTGCGGCAACGTTACCGAGCCCCAGCACGCCTCCGGCTGAAAGCGCGACTGTCGCCAGGCGGGCAAAAAGCGCGCCCATGCCCGTTGCCGCGGCGGCGCTTGCCGGGCCGAGCCAAAATGACGCGACGCCGGCGGCGACCCCAGCTGCCAGGAAGGTATTGCCGGTCAGACAGCCAAGCGCGAGTGCACAGGTGAGTGCGGCGCTCGCGGCAGCCTCGGTGCGACCCCAGGCGATCCACCAACCGGACATGGCGGCGGCAAAGATCACCGCGACGGGCAACATCGACAGGATGCCCTGCGCCTGCATGGTGGCGTTGGCCATGAGCACCAAAAAGCCCACAGCCGAGATGGCCGAGCCAATCTGGGGGGCCAGGCCAGCCGCCGCTCCGATCGCGATAGCCGCAATGACCAGGCCGGGAAGCGCCGCGACCCCGGCCGTTTGCATCAGCAAAAAGCTAAAGGTGCCGCACGTTAGCGCCGAGATAATGCGCATGGTGTAGTCGCGCGCATGGCTCCAGCGCGTGCCCGCCCAGCCGAGTGCGGGGTCGACCTCGATGGCGTCGTCCTCGTAGTGCGACGGCTCGATACCGTCGAGCTCCTGCTCGTCATCCGAAAGCTCGCCAACCATTTGCTCCAGGCTGCGACGGCCCTCGCGCACGCTGCCCAGACCGGCAAGGAGCTGGTCGCAAAATGCCTCGATGCTGTTGGGGCGGTCCTGCGGCATGGGGGAGAGCGCGCTCATGAGCGCGCTCTCGGCTCCCGGGGGAAAGTGTGGTATCAGCTCGCTGGGATAGGTGGCGCCGCCGATGATGCGGTCGAGCGAGTCGGCGGGCGTGGCCGCCATAAAGGGAGCGCTGCCGCACAGGCCCTCGTAGATCACACAGGCGAGGGCAAAGACATCGGCGCGCTCATCGACCGTGCCGGTCTCGATATCGAGCTGCTCGGGCGGCATGTAGCCGATGGTGCCGCCGCGTGAGCCGCCAAAGCCACCGGCAGACGACAGTCGCGCCATGCCAAAGTCGGTGAGCTTTACATTGCCCGAGTGGTCGATGAGCACGTTGGCGGGCTTAATGTCCAGGTGGAGTACGCCGTTACTGTGGGCGAAGGTGAGCGCCTGGCCCAGGGCATCGGCAATGGCCGCGGCCTCGTCAAAGGTAAGTGAGTGGCCGTCCGCGCGGTGCAAAAACTCGGCCAGCGACATGCCATCGACATATTCCATAACCAGGTAGGCATAGGCTGTGTCGTGCGTAAAGTCGATGACCTGCACGATATTGGGATGTTGAAGCATGGCGGCGGTGTGCGCCTCGCGCAGGACATCCATGATGTCGCTGGCGGGCATGCCGGCACCGTTGATAAGGGGGATGCGCTTAATGGCGACGCGGCGGCGCAGGTGCGTGTCGCGGCAGATCTCGATGGAGCCAAAACCGCCGGTCGCAAGTGTCTCGAGCGGCTGGTACCGCTTGAGCAGCTCGCGAGAGCTGGTGCCCTCCAAAGGAACGTCCGGCGAGAACCGGGCGGTATGTTGCGAGAAAAGCGGCATGGCCAACCCTCGTGCGTTTAAAGTTCGTTTGCGAGCGGCGGGCGCGGAGCCGAGCCGTTCGCGGTGGCATAGATGCTGCTAGTGTAGCACGCTCGGGTGCATGGGGAGGATAGCGGGATGCGAGGCTGCCTGCCTGGCTTGGCCTTAGCGCTTTTTCTTGTTAGCGCTTTTTCTTGTTCTTCTTCTGCTTGCGCTTGGTCTCCTGGGGCTTGTCGCCCTGTTTGGCTTCGGCAGCGGCCTTTTCTGCCTTCATCTTCTTGCGCTTGGTCTCGATGCGGAGTTTTTTGTTGATGCGGGCCTTGAGGAAGGGGCCGAACTGCTCGGCATCGCCACGGACGAAGGTGTCCTTGGGGATCGTCACGCCCTGGTCGGCGAACATGGCCACAAAGATGCGCTCGCCGTCGAGTACGTGGTCGAGCTTGTCAAACGGGAAGAACTGTGACTTACCGCTCTTGCCCCAAACCATCAGGCCGTCCTCGTTGGCGGCGACGCGGCGATAGCGGCCACCCATTGACTCGTCGGCCTCAACGGCGTCGATAAAGTCGCGAGCGAGGGTGTGGTGCAGGTTTTTGCTCCACCAGGCCAAAAAGGCGCCGAATACGATCAGGACGACGCCAAACTTGATCCAGTTGCCGCCGGCCACCAGCATGCCGATGCCGATGAGCGCGGCAATTGCCGCGGCGACATACAGCGAGCCGCGACGCCTGGGCGAGGCGACCAGACGGGCGAAGTCGGTGACCAGGTCGTTTTCGTACTGGTACTCGTTGAGGTACAGGATGCCGTCGTCGGCTGCGGCCTGCTTCTCGAGCGCGACCTCGACCTGGTCGGCTGCTTCGGAGGGAACGAGGTTGCTCTCTGCGTCTGCCATGCTCTTTGGACTCCTATCGCGGCGGGCTCGCCGTACGGGTTATTATGAATGCAGTATGCCGTGCGACCGCTTGGCCGTCGCGGCAACAAGACTCAGTATACCCGGGGGAGCACCCATGGAATCGTTGTACCGAAAGTATCGCCCGCTCACCTTCGACTCTGTGGTGGGCCAGCAGCATATCGTCTCGACGCTCGAGCACGCCATCACCGAGGGGCGCCTGTCCCACGCCTACCTGTTCTGCGGACCGCGCGGCACGGGCAAGACCACCATGGCGCGCATCCTTGCCAAGGCGCTGCTGTGCCGCAATGCCGAGGCGGCGCGCGCCGAGGGTGCAAGCGGCTGCATGCCCGACGGCACTTGCGAGGAGTGCGAGCTCATTGCCGAGGGTAACCACCCCGATGTCTACGAGCTCGATGCCGCCTCCCGCACGGGCGTGGACAATGTGCGCGAGGAGATCATCAACTCCGTCAACTTTGCCCCGGTGCGCGGCAAGTACAAGATCTATATCATCGACGAGGTCCACATGCTCACGACGGCGGCGTTCAACGCGCTGCTCAAGACGCTCGAGGAGCCGCCGGCACACGTGATCTTTGTGCTGTGCACCACCGACCCGCAAAAGATTCTGGAGACCATCCTCTCGCGCTGCCAGCGTTTCGATTTCCATCGCATCGGCAACGAGGATATCGAGCATCGCCTGGCATACGTGTGCGAGCAGGAGGGCTTCGATTACGACGACGAGGCGCTGGCTATCGTGGCGCGCCATGCAAAGGGCGGCATGCGCGACGCGTTGTCCACGCTGGAGCAGCTGAGCGTCTTTGGCAACGGTTCTGTGCATGCGGACGACGCCCGCTCGCTTTTAGGCGAGGTTTCGGACCAGATTCTGGGCGAGTTTTCCCGCGCCATTGCCGATCGCGATGTTGCCGAGCTGTATGGGCTTATTCGCGCGCAGGTCGAGGAAGGTAACGATCTGCTGGAGCTGACGCGCGACCTGGTGGCGCACGTGCGCGACGTGTATGTTGCCTGCGTTACCGGTGCCCGTGCCGAGTTGTTTGAGGGCGGCTCCGAGCAGGCCGAGGCGCTTGCTGCCGAGGCCGCTGCCTTTGGCGAGCATCCTGCCGACCGCCTGGCCCGTGTGCTGACGGTGCTCGACGATGCCGCACTGGAGATGAGGGGCGCGAGCGACGTGCGCCTGGTGCTCGAGATTGCCTGCACGCGTCTGGCGCGTCCCGAGGCTGATTTAACGATTGAGGCATTGGCCGAGCGCGTGGCACGCCTGGAGGCCATGGTTGCCAACGCCGCCGTGCCGGCGAGCGTGGCTGCTGCTCAGGCCGCCGCGCCTGCAGCATCCGTACCCGCTGCTGCCCAACAGCCGACGCTAATTTCGGGCGCTCGTG
>CABUUG010000022.1 GCA_902494605.1 uncultured Collinsella sp. | reverse complement strand
AGCGTTGTTGGGATGTCGCGCTCGATAAACAGCTCTTCCATCGCGCGCGTATCGTCGAGTACGTGCCGCATCATGCGGTTGGGCGTCTTGGTTTCCTTTTTACCGAGCGACAGATAGGCGGCGTCGGGCGTAGCTGTCATCGTGCGCTCGCGCGCGTAGTCGATAAAGCCGGGGAACCACAGCGACCCCGATGCACTCGCCGCGCGCTCAAAGACATCTGTTTGCCAAAGTGCCCACAGTGCAAAAAGACCCGCCAACGAGTAGCCGGCAACGCCGCGCCAGGCGGGCGGTTGCGGGAGCGATGATTCGGCCTGGGGGATTATCTGCTTCAACAACTCGTCAAGAAAACCAGCAGCCTGTCCGCCAAAGGGCTCGGCATCTCGTATAGTTCCGTCGCATTCCCAGGGGCTCAGCTCGCGATTCCAATCGAGCCCTCCAATGGCGACAAGGGTGAACGGCGGGCAGTCGAGCTCTCGGCAGCGCTCGTAGACTTCACTACCGTCGCCCATAACCACGGGGAGGTAGATGACGGGCGCGCCTTCCGCACACTCTGAATAAACGGTTATCTGCTTATGATGCGCTTCCAAGGCAGGCTTCTCTCAGTGTTGTGATAATTGACAGCCTCAATTGTCGCACGCTGACACGGGGGCAGACGCTAAAAGAAAGGCGCGGAGCCGCTCGATGCGATTCCGCGCCTTGTTGTTTTGCTTTAGCAGACTATGCCGTTACGCCACGAAGAAGTAGACGAGGAAGGCGAGGGCTGCGATCCACATGAGCGGCTTGATCTTGGAGGCCTCGCCCTTAAAGAGCGCGACGACCACGTAGGCGATAAAGCCCAGGCCAATGCCGGCAGAGATGGAGTAGGTGAAGGGCACGCCGGCGACAATCATGAACGCCGGGAAACCCTGCGACACGTCGGACCAGTCGATCTCGGAGGCCTCGCTCATCATGAGGTAGCCGACGTAGACCAGAGCACCGCAGGTGGCGGCGCTGGAAACGATGGTGACGACGGGGGAGAAGAACGCGGCGAGAATGAACAGCACGCCGGTGGTGACGGAGGTGAGGCCCGTGCGGCCACCGTCAGCGGCGCCGGAAGTGGACTCGACGAAGGTGGTGATGGAGGAGACACCCATGAAACCGCCCACAGCAGCGGCGGCGGAGTCGACGATCAGGATCTCCTTGATATCCTCGACGTTGCCGTCGTCGGTGAGGAACTCGCCCTGCTTGGCCACGGCCATCGCGGTGCCCATGGTGTCGAAGAAGTCACTCATGAGCAGCGAGAACGAGATGACGAGGAGCGCGGGGTCGGTAAGGACCTTGACGATGGCGGGCATGCCGCCGGCGTCGGCGATGGGGCCACCGATGCTCGAGAAGTCGAGCGGGGCGATGATACCGGTCGGAGCCTGGGTCACACCTAGGGGGATACCGGCGATGACGGCGACGACGATGCCGATGAGCAGCGAGCCCGGCACGTTGCGGGAAGCCAGGGCAACCGTCACGACGATGGAGATGATGCCGACGATGAAGGTGGGGGAGGTGATGTCGCCCAGACCGACGAGTGTACCGGCGCCAGCGGTGATAATGCCGGCATCGCACAGGCCAATCATGGCGATGAACAGGCCCAGACCCACCGAGATGGCGTGACGCAGGACAACCGGGATGGCGTCCATGATGGCCTCGCGCAGGCCACAAAGCACGAGCAGCAAGATGACGACGCCCTCAAGGAAGATGACGCTCATGGCCACGTGCCAGTCACCGCCGCAGACGGTGGTGGTGATTCCAGCGATCATCGCGTTGACGCCTAAGCCCGACGCGCAGGCGAGCGGGCGGTTGGCGAAGATGCCCATGCAGATGGTCATGATGCCGGCGCCCAGGCAGGTGGCGCAGGCGAGCGCTCCCGCATCGATGCCAGCACCCGAGAGCACCGCGGGGTTGACGGCGATGATGTAGGCCATCGCCAGGAATGTTGTCAGTCCAGCGCGAAGTTCGGTCCCGATTGTGGACTTGCGCTCGCTGACGTGAAATAGTTCGTCCATGCATACCCTTTCCTTGTTCGGCCCCGAGTTTAGGCCGATTGACACGAACTCACCCACTATATCGCCTTTGTGAAGTTGGTGTTCCTCACATGTTGATGTTCGGCGGTTTGTAACGGACGGGCGGTATCTTTCGCATGAAATTGTGTAGGTACCGTATACTTAAGCGGTTACAACGACCCCTATGGAGGAACGTATGATTAAAGAGCTCTGCCACGACGAGGCTATTCTGTCCCAGCGTTGCGAGGTCGCGACCGTCGAGGACGAGTCGGTGGCACAGGACCTGATCGATACCATCAAGTCGCTCGACGATGCCGGCTGCCTTGCCGCCAACCAGATCGGCGTCACCAAGAAGGTCTGCGTCTATCTGGACGACGCCGGCGAGCCCCATGTGCTCTACAACCCCCGTCTGGTGTTTGGCCTGGGTGCCAGCAAGATGGAGGAGAGCTGCCTGACGCACGAGGAGGTCACCAAGTCCACGCGCTATATCAAGTGCAAGGTTGCCTTTGACCAGATCGTCGACGGCAAGATGAAGGAGTGCCGCCGCGACTACGCGGGCTTTGAGGCACAGATGATCCAGCATATGATCGATCACTGTCTTGGAAAGTTGGTCTAAGGGGACCAAAGCACCGCACCTTGCCGCTCAATCGTCGCTCGCGTACCTTAAGTACGCTTCGCTCCTCTTTCGTGGCAATCTGCGGCACTTTGACCCCTTAGACGACCTGCGGGGTTAACTTGGTTGAGTTTATCCTGTTTGAATAGTCCGGGCGTGACATTGTTGTCATGTCCGGGCTTTTGTGTTTAGCGCCTTTTTGTTTGGAGACAATGAAATTAGCAAGAACGTAAAGCTAGGAGGCGCTATGTGTACGAGTATTCGATTTACCGATAATTCTGGCCACATGTATCTGGGCCGCAATCTCGACTGGAGCTTTGACTACGGCCAACAGGTTCGCGTGATGCCGCGCGGGTTTCACATTCCGTATTCGTTTATCGACGACGCGACAGCGGCGCACGCGGTGATCGGTATGTGCATCGATTACAGGAACTACCCTATGTTCTTCGATTGCGGCAACGATGCGGGCCTCGCCGTGGCGGGTCTCAATTTCCCGGGTTATGCCGAGTATGCCGAGGACCCTGTCGACGGCAAGACCAATATCGCGGCCTATGAGTTCCCCCTGTGGGTGGCAGCGACGTTCTCGACGGTCGATGAGGTCGAGGCCGCGCTGCGCGACACAGTGATTGTCGCCAAATCTGCCGGAGAGGGGCTGGGCGTGTCGCTGCTCCATTGGATTATCGGCGACAGCCAGCGCAGCATCGTGGTCGAGATGATGGCTGACGGCCTGCATGTATACGACGATCCGGTCGACACCCTTGCCAACCAGCCGACCTTCCCGTGGCACATGGAAAACCTGCGCACCTATATCACCGCCACAAGCGATTTTCCGCAGACGGCGACATGGCGCGGCGCCGAGCTCAAGCCCTATGGAGCCGGTGCCGGCATGCGCGGCATTCCGGGCGATTGCTATTCGCCGAGCCGTTTTGTAAAGGCGGCGTACCTCAATGCCAATTACCCGCAAAAGGAGAGCGAGACCGAAAACGTCGTCCGCATGTTCCGTTCGCTCGAGGGCGTGGTGATGATCGAGGGGGCGTCCAGGATGGGCGATGGCAAGTTCGAGAAGACTATCTACACCGGATGCTTTAGCGCGCGCACGGGCAATTACTACTACGCGATGTATGGGGATCCGTCGATTCGCTACGTGAGCCTGATGGATGCTGAGGGCGCGAGCCCCGATAGACTCGTAGTTCCCGAGCCGCGTCGTTCGTAGCCGCTAGCTTTACTGCAATGCAAAGCGGCCCTGCGTCTCTCGTGAGGTGCAGGGCCGCTGTCGTTGATTTGTGACGTCGCTAGAAGTTGGCGTCGTTGAGCTGTTCACTCTCGAGGCCGTCGAGCTGTTGCTGTTCGGGTGTATCGGCGACGCTCTCGAGCAGTTCGGTGGGATCGATGTTCATGTCCCTACCGGCCTCGTTGCCGTTGACCAAGTCGTCCGAGAAGATGTCGACTTCCATTTCCTCGGCCTCTTCAATCTGAACCTCGAGCGGCACCTGGGTGCGCACGAGTTTAACGGCCGGGCGCATGCGGGCAAACAGCGGCACGTACTCGATGATGATGGCCGAGTTCTCAAGACCGTACCAGCGTGCCGGGCTTCCGCAGGCGCGGCGGACGGCGTACTTGATGGCCATCACGCGGTGGTCATTGCGGTTGATGTCCGTTTCGGGGGCGAGCATCTTGCGCAGCATGCAAAAACGGAAGTCGCCCACGTTGCCGCGCGTCTCGTAGATGGAGTAGGTGTGGTGCTGCGGCGGCAGCTCGCCCGAAGCCATCAGGTCGCCGACGATCTGACGCAGATAGGCGTTGACGCGCTGGTTGACCTTAAAGCCCAGGTCCAGGCGAACGCGGAAGAGGAAGTCCGTGCCAAAGGTCTCGACGGAATACTCGTGCGTATAGGGTTCGTCGGTAACGTGCACGTTAATGAACCAATATGCCTTGGCGCGCTTGGGATGCTTATCTAGGATGGAATAGAGCACGTCGCGGTCGAGCGTGAGCGGGTCGGGGCTGTTGGTGAGAAATACCAGATTGTCGGCGAGCACGGGATAGGTCTCGTCGTTGCGCAGGCGGTTGAGCTGATCGATGTACTTGGAGACGGGCAACAGAATCGTCTGCGTGCGCTCGATGGCGGTGCCACGGCGCCACACGTACATAAGGCCAAACAGCAGTGCGGCCAGGAAGATCATCACATAGCCGCCGTCAAAGAACATGGTGAGGCACGAGGCAAAGAAGCACAGCTCAATGGCACCGAAGAGCAGGGCGAAGACGCAGGCGCCCAGCTTGTGCTTGAGAATGCCAGCGATATGGCTCGTCAAAAGCGTCGTGGTCATGAGCATGGTCACGGTAATGGCGAGGCCGTAGGCGCTCTCCATGCGCTCGGAGTTTTGGAACAGCAGCACGATGAAGATGCAGCCGACCCACATGATGTTGTTGACGAGCGGAATATAGAGCTGGCCCTTGGTGTCGCTGGGGTAGTGGATGCGCAGATGCGGCATAAGGTTGAGGCGCGTGGCCTCGGATACCAGCGAGAACGAGCCGGTGATGAGCGCCTGTGAGGCGATGATGGCCGCTACGGCCGAAAGCACGATGGCAAAGGGGCGCAGGGGCTCGGGAAGCATCATATAAAACGGGTTGACGATATCCATCGCGAGCATCTGGGGGTTGGAGTTATTGGCGAGTAGCCAAGCTCCCTGACCCAGATAGTTGAGGATAAGGGCCGCCTTAACAAATGGCCAGGATGCATAGATGTTTGCCTTGCCCACGTGGCCCATGTCCGAGTAGAGTGCCTCGGCACCGGTTGTCGACAGGAAGACAAAGCCGAGCACCATAATGCCCGAATGGTTGATGGGCGAGAACAGGAACATAATGCCGCGGATGGGGTTGAGCGCGCGCAAGATGGACAGGTTGCCGAGCATGTTGAACAGACCGGCGCCTGCCAGGAACAGGAACCACAGCGTCATGAGCGGGCCGAAGAGCTTGCCGATTGACGAGGTGCCGGCGCGCTGCATGGCAAATAGGCCGCAGATAATGATGATTGTGATGATGATGACGTTGGTCTGGCCGTCGCCCAGCAGCGCATGGCCCCATTCGATGGTGCGCAGACCCTCGATGGCTGTGGTGACCGTGACGGCGGGGGTGAGGATGCCGTCGGCAAGCAGTGCCGCACCGCCGATCATGGCGGGCAGAATCAGCCATGGTGCCACCTTGCGTACGAGGCTGAACAGGGCGAAGATGCCGCCTTCGTTGTGGTTGTCGGCCTTCATGGCGATTACCACGTACTTGACCGTGGTCACGAGCGTCATGGTCCAGATGACGAGCGAAAGCGCGCCCAGGATCATGTCCTCGCTGACGGTACCGATGCCGCCGTTGTTGGCGACGATTGATTTCATGGTGTACATGGGGCTCGTGCCGATGTCGCCATAGACGACGCCGAGCGTTACAAGCAGCATGCCAGTGGAGAGGGGGATGGCTCCGTGCCCGCCTTGACCACGCTGGTCTTGGGGGCTTGCCTCCAGTTTGTTGTGTGCCACGTGGACTCCCTTAGACATCCGGTTATCTGTCTAGGACAGATAATCTTTATGCCGTCTTTATACATACAAGAGCAGTTTGGCACATCAGGTTATTTTAGACAATAATCCCCAGCTGGGGATTATTTATGTACGTAGGTAGCATTTCAAAGCAGGGGCTATTAAGCACGTGCTGCCTGGGCGATGCCAGCCTTGGCGTTTGCGCGTTTGCCGGCGAGTTCGCAAAAAATCGCGCCGCCGATGATAAGCGCGGCACCCATCAGGCGGACCGGTGTTATGGCTTCGCCTAAAAGGACGGCCGAGAACACGACGGCCGAAAGCGGCTCGAGGTAGCCGACGACCGCGACGGTCTGGACGGGCAGCTTGGCGACGGCACTAAAGTAGAGCAGGCAACCGATGCCGGTGTTGACGACGCCGAGCATGACGACGGCGTGCCAATCAATACTGGCGGCGACGCCGGCGGACAGGAGTGAGGGAGCGCCCTGCGTGATGAGCGTGAGGACCAGCGCGGTCACAAAGGCTGCGCTCACCTGGAGCGTGGAGTTCTCGAGGCCTTCGATGTGTGGCGCACCCTTGCTAGCGATGACCATCAGCGCATAGCAAAATGCCGAGGCGATACCGCAGACGATACCCGCAATGGGCATATTGCCGCCTAGACCTTGTGCTGCAATGAGAAAAGCACCGCAGGCGACGGCGATAAACCCGGCGATTTTGCCGCCGGTCAGTTTTTCACCAAAGATGAGTGGGGAGAGCGCCATGACAATGATGGGGCCACAGTAGTACAGCAGCGAGGATACGCCGACGCCGATCGTCTGGTAGGCGCGGAACAGAAAAATCCAGCTGGCGCCTAGCGCGGCTCCCGAGAGGAGGAGGGCTGCGGCTTCGCGGGGGCGAGATGGCGCCTGCAACTTATGGCGTTGGGTGACGGCGAGAATGGTGACAAGCGAGAGTGCGCCCAAAAACGTGCGTAGTAGCACGATATCCGAGCTCGGCAGCGCGATGGCGGCGGCGATGATGCCGTTGGAGCCAAACAATAGCAATGCTGCTAAGTACGTAAACAACCCGTTGTTCATGCGCTGACATCCCCTCTATATCTGAGCATCTTCACTATGGGTGAACTGGTTTTAGAAGAAAAGCGAATATAATGCATAGATAACATGACAAAAACTCATGCAAAGGTGGAGGGGCGCCGTGGAAACGAATATTCAAAAGATGCAGGTGCTGCTGGAGACGGTGCGCGCCGGAAGCTTTACGCGTGCTGCCGAGCGCCTGAGCTATTCGCAGTCGGGCGTGAGCCGCATGGTGGCCGATCTTGAGGCCGATTGGGGCTTTAAGGTGCTCGACCGCAGTCGCGAGGGCGTAGTGCTTTCTGCCGACGGGCGGCAGGTCATGCCGGCTGTCGAGGCGCTCTGCGAGGAATTCACTCGCTTGCAGCGACGGGTGGATGAGATGCGCGGGCTCATGCGCGGCAAAATCTGCATCGGTACGTTTTCGAGCGTGGCGACCCACGTGCTGCCGCCGGTGATTGCGCGCTTTCGCGCCGATCATCCGGACGTCGATTATGAGTTGCTGATGGGTGATTACTCAGAGATTGAACAATGGGTGGCTGAGGGTCGTTGTGACCTGGGCTTTATCCCGCGTGAGCCCCGAGAAAACGGCATGGCATCGCGGTCTTTGGTGCGCGACGAGTTGATGGCGGTAGTACCGGCAGACTCTTTGCTTGCCACGGCGGAGGTCGTTTCTCTTGCCGATTTAGCCAACGAGCAGTTTATTCTGCTAGAACGCGGCACCGATGACGAGATTACGCCGCTGTTCCGTCGGGCGGGGCTGACGGTGTGCTCCAAGCTGTCGACCTGGGATGATTATGCGATTATGGCTATGGTCGAGGACGGCTTGGGCGTGAGCATTCTTCCCGCGCTCATCTTGCGCCGCTGTCAGTTCGATGTTGCCGTGCGCCCACTTGAGGGACATCCTCATCGGCAGATCAACGCCATATATCGAACGGCCGACGTTTCGCTTGCCGCTGCTCGATTCCTTGAATACCTCTAAACGCGTGCATGTCATTGTCCGCTTTGGGCAAATCTCGGAGTCCGGTACGTTTTCTTATGAAATTGAACTTTCGAATGAGGTACCGCGTTATACTGCTTGCTAAATTGAACCATGGTTCAATTCGTGTTCTATAAATTGAACTTTGCCAGCAAGGAGGTTCCTGTGGCCCAAGAGACGTTTAGCGACCGCCTGCGACAGGCTATGTCCGATCGCGACGTTCGCCAGTCGGACGTGATCCGCGCATCGGAGATGCTCGGCAAAAAACTCGGCAAGAGTCAGATGAGCCAATATGTGAGCGGCAAGACGATCCCGCGGCGCGATGTGGCTGAGCTGCTCGCCCGTATTTTGGAGGTCGATGTTACCTGGCTGCTTGCCGGCGACGCCGATCAAGGCGAGGCATCATCACCCCGCAACGATTCCAAGCCCGAACCCCATCCCTCAGCTCAAATTGCAAGGAGCACCACCATGCGTACTTTTTCTAAATCCACCAAACTCGACAACGTCCTGTATGACGTGCGCGGTCCCGTCGTCGACGAGGCCGCCCGTATGGAGGACGAGGGCGAGCGCATCCTCAAGCTCAATATCGGCAACCCGGCGCCCTTCGGTTTCCGCACGCCCGATGAGGTCATCAAGGACATGCGCCAGCAGCTGCCCGACTGCGAAGGCTATTCCAACTCGCGTGGCCTGTTCTCCGCGCGCAAGGCGATCATGCAGTATTCGCAGATCAAAGGCCTGCCCAACGTTCAGATGGAGCATATCTACACGGGCAACGGCGTGTCCGAGCTCATTCAGCTTTCGATGAACGCGCTGCTCGACAATGGCGACGAGATTCTGATCCCCAGCCCCGACTATCCGCTCTGGACGGCGTGCGCAACCCTTGCTGGCGGTCATCCCGTACATTATCTGTGCGATGAGCAGGCGGATTGGTATCCCGACCTGGAGGATATGGAGTCCAAGATCACGAGCGCGACCAAAGCCCTCGTCATCATCAACCCCAACAACCCCACGGGTTCTGTCTATCCGCGCGAGGTGCTCGAGGGCATCGTCGAGATTGCGCGCAGGCATCAGCTGATGATCTTTGCCGATGAGATCTACGACCGCCTGTGCATGGACGGCTACGAGCACGTCTCGATTGCCTCGCTCGCCCCCGACCTGCCCTGCGTCACCTTTAGCGGCCTTTCCAAGTCGCACATGATCGCGGGCTATCGTATTGGCTGGATGGTGCTTTCGGGCAACCAGCGCTGCATGAGCGACTTCATCATGGGCGTCAACATGCTCTCTAACATGCGCCTGTGCTCCAACGTGCCGGCCCAGTCGATCGTCCAGACGGCACTCGGTGGCCATCAGTCCGTCAACGACTACATCCGTCCCGGTGGCCGTGTCTACGAGCAGCGCAACTTTGTGTACGAGGCGCTCAACAAGATCGACGGCATCTCGGTGGTTAAGCCACGTGCGGCGTTCTACATCTTCCCCAAGATGGATGTTAAAAAGTTCAACATCACCGATGACGAGCAGTTCGCCCTTGACCTGCTGCACGAGAAGAAGATCCTGATCACGCGCGGCGGCGGCTTCAACTGGGCTGAGCCCGACCACTTCCGCATCGTGTACCTGCCGCGCATGGAAGTACTCAAAGAGTCCCTTGAAGACCTCGCCGACTTCTTTGACCATTACCGTCAATCATAACGACAGAGATAGTCTGTCATTTAACGGGCGGCCCGTAACAGATTCGGGTCGCCCGTTTTCTGTTAAAGCTCGCGTTGTCGGTGTCTCGATCGTTTGGGCGAGTGGGAATCGCGTGTGAACGGAAAACTATATTCCAAAATGGAATACAGTGTGCTTCAACTGGAATTGATGTCCGTGTGTCCGCTTTTTTAGAATGTTCTCGACAAGATGAAAGGCGGTCCCCACCAATGATTATCGATGCAAATTCCTACTGGTTTGACGAGCGCATCTTCCATGACGAGACACTCTGTGAACAGTTTTTGGCCGAGGTGCCCCGCGCTTACGACACCGAGGGCTACCTGACCGTAAGCCCCACGGGCAAGCGACAGATTGTGATCGAAAAGCCCGCTGGCTTCCCAGGCCTCAACTATATCGAGGGAGACTACACCCTTGAGAAGCGTCTGGCAGACATGGACGAGGCGGGGGTCGATAAAGCGATTCTCAAACTCCCCGGCTGCCATGAGTGGATGTCACTCGAGATGTGCCGGCGCTTCAACGACGGTATGGCCGCCGACGCAAAAGCGTCGAACGGTCGCTTGATACCGCTTGTCGCCGTGCCTCCCTTTGGCACCGAGGCGAACCTCGAGGAGCTCGATCGCAGGCTCGACGAGGGTTTCGCGGGCGTGCAGCTCTGCGCCCACTACGGCAGGCGCTATCTCGACGATCCGATCTTTTCGAGCTTTTTTGAGCGACTGAACGAACGCAGCGTCACCGTTTACGTGCACCATGTGCCCGTACCGGTCGAGAACACGTCTCTGCTCACATACGACAACCTGCGTCGCTCCTACGGCCGTTGCGTCGACCAGACCACGGCAATCGGTCGTGAAATCTTCAGCGACTTCTTCGAGCGTTATCCCAACGTCAAGATGGTCCACTCCATGCTCGGTGGCGCTTATTTTGCGTTTAAGGAGATGCTGCTGCCGCACGGTCCCAAGTGTCCAGATGCCTCGGGTCGCTTCCAGACCGATACCGAGACGGTCTCCAAGCGTCTTGAGAACAACGTTTATTTCGACATGTCCCATGCTCAGCCCTGGGGCGAGACGCTTCTTGCCTGTGCGGTTGAAGTCCTTGGTGCAGACCATATTGTCTTTGGTACGAGTTATCCCGTTAAACGCGAGTGGCTAACAGAGGGTGTCGCCTGCGTCCGCGCCACAGATTTAAGTGATACGGACAAGGACCTTATGCTTGGCGGCACGGCACAGCGCTTGTACGGCATCGAGTGAGCGACAGATAAAGGAGGGCGTTCGCCATGGATAAGGGAGAGATGAAGGCCGGAGCCGCCCGGGTGGCCATTAACTTAGAGGACGTATTGCCGTTCGACGGTTTCGACGCACTCCGTCATGAAATCTTTGCCCGTGCCTTCGTGGTCGAAGGGATGGGGCGGCGCGCTTGCATCCTTTCACTTGAGGTTACCTCGATCGCTCCGGCCCTACTCGTCGATCTGCGTGAGGTTGTCAAGGATGTCTCCAATTGCGACGGCGCCTTTTCTTGGGTGGTCCCGACCCACACGTTTTCTGCGCCTCACGTGCGCACCCCTGGGCATCTGGCCGACACCGATGCCCGCGATCGAAATGAGCGCTATCGTGCCGCGCTCATCGCCGCGACACGCGCGGCTGTTGAGCAGGCGGTTGCGGGCATTCGCTCTGTCACGCTCGCCTCGGCGGAGGGCTACTGTCCTGTGAACGTTAACCGCGACATTGAGACGCCGGCCGGCTGGTGGCGGGGAGTAGACCCCAAGGGGCTTGCCGACCACGCGATGCCCATACTTGTCGCGAGGGATGCCGAGGGCGGGCTCGTTGCCATGCTTGCGACGGCTGATGTCCAGTCTTCCGTGCTCGACGGATCGCACGATTCTCAGGGGAAGCGCTTGGTGAGCGGGGACCTCTTTGGCTTTGCCGCCACGGCTCTCGAGCGCGAATTGGGCGGAGTCGTGTTGCTGCTGCCCGGTGCCGCGGGGGATCAGAGTCCGGCGGAGCGCGCCGTGACCGTTGCGTTCGATTCGACCGGGGCGAAGCAAACGTTAGATGCTCACGAGAGTGGATATCGCATGCTGCATCGACAGGGTCGCGCTATGAGCGATGCGTTGATTGAGGCCGTCCGTGCGGCGCGTGAGGACGATGCCATCGGCGTCGATGCTCGCACGGTCGACGTCCTTTTGCCCGCCCAGACGCGCGCCGACTTCTGCTCATTGGCCCCGCATCGAACTTATGAGTTTCATGCGGCAGGCGAACAGCGTACGAGGGTCTATTTACTTCGGCTGGGAAATGCCGAGTTCGTTGGTATCCAGCCCGAGGTTTCGAGCTCGTTTGGCGCCGCCGTGCGCGCCGCCCGATTCTGCCCCGTGCTCTTTGCCACGCTTGTCAACGGAGGGCAGAAGTATCTGCCGGCCCCCGATGCGTACGAGAAAATCACCTATGAGGCCATGAACTCCGGCTTTGCCGCCGGCTCCCATGAGCGCCTCCTCCAAACCATCCTTGCCGCTTTGAACGCGGCGCGACAAAAAGGAGAACTTGCATGAATATCGGACATGCACGCCGCAAGATTACCCCGCAAGGCGACATCTATCTAATCGGATACCGTAACCTCCCCAACCGTCTGGAGCCTGCGACAGGCGTTCATGACGACGTCTTCGCCAACGCGATTCTTTTCCAGCAAGGCGAACGTGAAGTGTTTCTCTTTAATGCCGATGTCCTCGAGTTCGAGGAAAGCATGGCCGAGGAAGTCAAGACAATGCTCGCCGAGCGCTACGGCATTGACCGTGATTGCGTCCTGCTCTCGGCGACGCACGACCATACTTCAATCGTCGCTTACCACCGCAGCTGGTGGACGGGAAAATTCGACGAGAACTACTACCGCTGGTTCCTCGATACCATTTGCCAATGCTTTGAGGAGTGCCGCGCCAACGCACAGCCCGCGATTTGTCGCTTGGGCAAGCAGGTCATCACCGGTTTCTACGACAACCGCATCATCCCAGGTGAACTCGCCGACAATGAGGTCATTGTCGTATCGTTCTTCGATACCGAAGGCAAGCCATTTGCGGGCTTTGTGAACTGGGCGGTGCATTCTGCCTGTGTCGGACCCGACTGCACGGAGCTCACGAGCGAACTCGCCGGTCTTACCGGCAAAAAGCTCGCTCAGAGTCTTGGTTACTATCCGGCCATGGTCGTCGGTGCTGCTGGCGACTGTAGCGACCGCAATTTTCGCCAGGGACGCGGCATTCCCGAGGTTGAGCGTGTTTCGACCGGTCTTGCCGAGGCGATTTCCCAGATCAAGCTCGATCGCGAGGTCGCTCTTGACCGCATCGAGCCTCAGACGTTCTATCACACCGTTGCCCATGACGACTTTTCGCTCACGCTTAAGTGTGCCGTCATCAGTCTGGGCGGCCTGCATCTCTTTGTGTTCCCGAGTGAGCTTGGCAGCGACCTGGGCATTCGCATGAAGCGCGAATGCCCGGTCGAGGGAATAGTCTGCGGTTACACCAACGGCTATTTTGAGTATTTCCTTCCGGCGCGCGAGTACGGCCTCTCCTTTGAGACCGAGCGTACTCAGATTCCCCAGGGTGAACCGGAACGTCTGTGTGACAAGTTCTGCCAGACGACGAGACTTCTCGGCGCAGCAGCTTCGCGTCTGTAGACCTGATTGCGTGGCATGGGCCAATGAGGCTCACTGCCATGTGATCGGCATCTTCCATCTTCTCTGCCGTTTCCCATCCCGGGCGTACGTGCGTCCGCGGATTTCAAAGGGGGAAGCGGGTTCCTTGTCCTCCCACGTCGACTACGGAGGCATGAAATCTACGCTATGCCCCGCTCAGAAAAAGGAGAATTCCATGAAATACCAGAAGCTTTGCGATGAAATCATCACAAAGGTCGGTGGTCGAGACAATGTGTTAGACGTGAGCCACTGCATTACGCGTCTCCGCTTCCACCTCAAGGATGAATCGCTCGCCCAGACCAATGAGCTTAAGGCGACGAAGGGCGTCGTTGACGTCATCCAGGCCGGCGGACAGTATCAGGTCGTGATTGGTGCCACTGTCGAGGCCGTCTACAACGACCTTGTTCAGATTGGCGGGTTCGACTCCAAACCCGCACTCGATATCGATGAGGGCGACGACGTCAAAAAGGGCGATCCATTCTCGCGTCTGCTTGCCATCATCTCCGAGATCCTGCAACCGGTTCTTGGCGTGCTTATGGCCGGTGGCTTTATCAAGTCGATGCTCGCGCTCTGCACGGTTGCCGGTTGGCTTGCCAAGGACAGCAATACGTATGTGACGCTCTCGGCAATCGGAGATTCGGTCTTCTATTACTTTCCGCTAATCATTGGCTGGACGTCGGCCAAGAAGTTCGGACTCAAGCCCGTTATGGGAATGGCGCTCGGTGGTATCCTCGTCTACCCGACGCTCGTTGCCCTTATGGGCGGAGATCCGCTCTACACGCTCGGCGCCGGCACGGTCTTCGAGTCCAATGTCTATGGTGATATTTTTGGCGTCCCGCTGATCATGCAGAATTACTCATCGACGATTCTGCCTGCGATCTTTATCGTCTGGATTGCCTCCAAGGTGCACAAGGCCCTTTCTAACGCGCTGCCCGCGCTTGTGAGCTCGTTCTTCTCCAACATCCTGACGCTCCTCATTTGCGGCATCCTTGGCCTGCTTGTGGTCGGTCCGGTCATGACGGTCCTCTCCAACATCGTTGCCCAGATCATTCTAATGCTCATCAACGTCCAGCCCGCCCTCGCCGGCTTTGTCATCGGCACGTTCTGGAGCCTGCTCGTCATGTTCGGCCTGCACTGGGGTATCATCCCGCTGTGGTTTCTCGATGTCGCAACCTACGGCTATGACCTCATTAACCCGCTCGTGTATGCAGGCGGTTGTGCCATCGCCGGTGCTGTGCTTGGCATGGTCATCCGAACCAAGGACTCCGAGGAAAATGCTGCCGTCAACATTCCCGCCCTTGTCTCTTCGATTTTCGGTGTCAACGAGCCTGCGCTTTACGCCATCTTGCTGCCGCGTAAGCGTCTTATGTGGGCAACCTTTATTTCCGCTGGTGTAGGCGGCGCCATTGCCGGCCTCATGGGTGCCAAACTCTATGCCTTCGGTGCCTCCGGCCCGCTCGGTTTCCCGAGCTTTATTAACCCTGCCGGCATCGACACGGGCTTTATCGGCCTTGTCATCTCCGGTGTGGTCGCTTTCGTTCTGGCTCTTGTCGCCGCTATGGCGATCGGTACCAGGAAGGACGAGGGCGGTAAGGCGCTCAACATCTCGGTGGACTAGTCTGTCTGCGCACTTTAACTAAATATGCCTCGGACGGCGACGTGCCGCCCGAGGCATATTTGTGTTTCGTGCCGCTGCCAGCGTGTTTGCGGACACAAGTCTGCGGTTGTGGAGCAGCGGGGATTATGACGGTCGTGCCGCGGTGGAAGACGCACGGTCGCCCTGCAGGAGCTGACGGTAGGGGAGGAAGCCGATGAACGAGACGACCGCCTGCGAGTGCGCGGCGTTCCGCTTGAGGTAGAGCCTGACCTCGGAGGTCGTCGCGGGCTCAAGCGGCACCAGGGCTACCTTTCCGCTGGCAAGCGATTCCGCCGGCTTGCGCATGAGGAATGAGACGCCGGCGCCGCGTGCGACAAGAGAGATGATGTTCTCGGCTCGTTTGCCGGTGAACGTAACGCGTGGGCCAAATCCAGCTTCGCGACAAAGGGAAAGGACGAGCTCGCTTACGAACGAGCCTTGGGGAAGCATGAGGAAATTCTCGTCGATAAGGTCGTCTATCTCGACGGTGTCACGTTCGGCGAGCGGATGGTCGAGCGGAAGGACGGCCACGAGCCGGTCAGTCGTAAAGGGAATCTTTTTGAACTCCGGCTCGATGGCGCCACTGTCACGGATGAAGGCCAGGTCAATGTCCTCGTGCAGGAGCATACGCTTGAGTGTGTCGCCCTCGCCCTCGATGAGCTCAACAGAATATGAGGGGTTCGCCTGCTGAAAATCGATGACGGCGTCCGTGATCCCATAAGGGGCCATAATGGGGATAGAACCTACGGTGAGGTGCTCGAGCGGCTCACCTGCGCCTATTTGAATGGCGGCAAGATAGCGGTGCTGAAGCGTCGCAATTTTTTGCGCATAGGGGAGGAGCGCTTCACCTTGCGCGGTGAGTGTTACGTGGCGCTGGCTTCGATCGATGAGCTTGCAGCCGAGTTCGTGCTCCATTGCCATGATGTGCTTGGAGAGGGTTGATTGCGACATGAAAAGCAGTTCCGCCGCATCAAGAAACGTGCGTGACTGCGCTAAGATGGCGAATTCGCCAAAGCGGCTGATATCCATAGGGAGGCCTCCGGTACCCTCATTTTGGCAGGTGGCCTAAACCACGACGCCATTGCAGTGGTCGATTTCGTGCTGGATGATCTCGGCGGTGTAGCCCGAGAAGTTTTTGATGCGGTGAACGAAGTTCTCGTCCAAATACTCAACCTTAATGCGGCGATAGCGGGTACAGGGACGCTCGCCGGTCAGCGAGAGGCATCCTTCGCTCGTCTGATAGGCATTGACCTGCTCAAGAATTTGAGGGTTGTACATCAGGAGTGTCCTGTTGCCGTCCTTTACGCAGATGATGCGTTTGCGCACGCCGATCATGTTGGCGGCGAGGCCCACGCACTCGCGCTCATGCTCGTGGAGTGTATCCAGGAGATCCTGCCCGGTTGCGGCATCGTCGGGTCCCGCGTCTTCGGAAGGCAGACGCAAAAAGAACTCGGATTTCATGATGGGCTTAATCATGGCGGGCTCCTCATGTCTTATGCTTTCGTGGACTTTTAATAATAGCGCGGAAGGAAAGCTGTGCGTCCGCGTTACAATCTTTCGATGTTGGACCATGTTGCCAGATTCGTCGTGTACGGCGTCTGGCGTAAGTCTAGGGCTCATTTTTCGCCCTGGACCGTTCCTCTGGGGCGATGCGACTGTCGTTCCAAGAGGAAGGAAATGCATGGGGAGCAAATCTCAGCAACAAGTTCAAGTAACGCCATCGGCCTCTGCGGCGATTCTCGTCGTAATGTATATTGCAGCCTTTGTTGCCGCGTTTAACGAGAACATCATTAACGTGGCGTTGCACGACATTATGGCAGCCTTTTCGGTGGGTGCCACCACGGCACAGTGGCTCGTCTCGGGCTACATGATCGTGACGTCGATTTTTACGGCCATCATGGCCTTCCTGTCCGGCCGTTTCTCGACGCGCAAGCTGCTGTTTTTCGCATGCGGATGCATGGTCGCCGGCGAAGTCCTGTGCCTGGTCGCTCCGTCGTTTAGCGTTTTGCTGCCAAGTCGTATTTTGCAGGCTGCGGGATCGGGCATCTTGTTCCCGCTCATGATGAACGTGGTGCTGTCTTGCGCCCCGCGCGAGAAGCTCGGTCTGTATCTGAGCCTGGGTGGTGCCTGCATTACGCTGGGGCCGGCGTTTGGGCCCGTGATCAGTGGTCTTATGTGCACGTTGTTTGGCTGGAGGGCGGTGTTCGTAGTGCCGCTGGTGGGCGGCATTGTGGTCGCTGTGGCGGGCGTAAAGCTCGTTCAGAATGTCGGAGAGCGCTCGAACACCACGCTTGATATTCTGTCGGTTGTTTTGCTCGCCGCCGGCATTACGGCATTTGTGTATTCCGTAGGCGAGTTCTCGACCAATCTGACCACCGGCATCGCGACGCTCTTCGCCGCCGTTGTGCTGCTCGGCCTGTTTGCGGCCCGTCAGCTCAAGCTCGAGCATCCGGTGCTTAACGTGCGTCCCATGGCGAGCGTTCGCTTTTGGCCTGCGTGCCTGCTTGTGGTGGTGTCGATGATGACGACGTTCTCGATGAGTGTTTTGTTGCCGCTCTATTTTGAGGGCGCATACGGCATGACCGCACTTGTTGCGGGCCTGCTCATTTTGCCGGCAATTGCCTGCAACGCCGTGACCTCGATTGTGGGCGGACGCGTGATGGACGCCCGTGGCGCATGGCCGCTGCTGCCGGTCGGCTTTGCCCTGATTGCCGTGGGGCAGACTGCAATTTCGATGACGGCGGCAAGCATGAACATCGGCGTTGTCGTGGCACTGACCGTTGTGGTGTATGCCGGAGTCGGTTTGGTGCTGAGCCCCTCGCAGACGGCCGGCTTGGAGACGCTGCCTGCCGCTGAGCATCCCCACGGAACGGCATTGCTCAACACGTGGAACATGATTGCCGCATCGTTTGGCCCGTCCCTGTTTATCGGCCTGCTCTCGAGTTCCGCGGCGACTGCCGGTGCGGCTGGCGTTGCGACCGACGTTGCCCAGGCGATTGGATTTGCAGCTGCCGTGCGCGTGGCGGCTGTGATTGCCGTGGTCGGGTTCGTGGCGTCGCTGGTGTACGCTCGTCGCGAGTCGCACATGTCGCATTAATGTGTGCACATAGATTCTGCAGCTAGATTAGATGACGACACCATAAACTAATGGACGTTTTGCCGAGAGGCATGAATGTTTAAAGCGCAAAGAGTGCGCGACGGGCCCCGCGAATGGGGCGATGATGCCCGAGAGGGCCAAGAAGGAGTCTCATGTCCGAGAACGAAGAGATCATGAACGAGACCGAGAACGAGACCGAGAACGAGACCATGGCTGCCGAGGTCGAGGCAGTCGAGACCGTGGAGACCGAAGCTGCCGAGGTTGAGGCTGCTGACGAGGTTTCCGCCGAGGAGGAGGCCGAGATTGTCGAGGCCGCCGTTGATTACGATGACGAAGAGCTGATGGACAAGATGCAGAAGGCCGCCCGCCTGCTGCGTAGCCGTCGCTTTGCTATTTCTAAGGAGGAGGAGGCCAAGGCCGAGCGCATGGCGAACATCGAGCGCGCCATCAAGCTTCTTGACCTCAAGCCCAAGATGGAGCAGAAGGAAATGTCCGACCTGCTGGGCATGCGCCTCCGTGAGCTCGATGGCCTGATGGCCGAGGCCGAGGCTGCCGATCTGGTCGGCCGCATCGACGACGCCGAGGGCGATATGCGCAAGATCGTCGTCTTCGCTGCCGAGGATGCCGCTGAGGGCCTGGTCGAGCTTGCCAACAAGAAGGAGAAGCTCCTGCCCGAGCTTTCTTACGAGGAGGCCACCGAGCTGATGGCCGCTCTCGATAAGGTTATCGCTCCGCTCGTCGCCATGGGCCTGGACGAGGATCGCGGTCCTCGCGGCGGCCGTGACGACCGTGGTGGCCGTGGCGGCGACCGTGGCGGTCGCGGCGGCTTTGGCGATCGTGGTGGCCGTGGCGGCGACCGTGGCGGTCGCGGTGGCGATCGCGGTGGCGATCGCGGTGGCCGCGGCGGCTTTGGTGACCGTGGCGGCGACCGT
>CABUUG010000021.1 GCA_902494605.1 uncultured Collinsella sp. | reverse complement strand
GTAGCCGGGCTGTTGCGTTTGGAGCGGACAACGGGGCTCGAACCCGCGACCCCAACCTTGGCAAGGTTGTGCTCTACCAACTGAGCCATGTCCGCATATGTAAAACAAAACGGGCGCCGGAGCGCCCGGATGTTGCCTGGAGGCGAAGCCCGGATTCGAACCGGGGGTAAAGGCTTTGCAGGCCTCTGCCTTACCACTTGGCCACTTCGCCGAAAAAGGACCGCCTAAACGGTCCGGAAATGCAATGGAGCGGACAACGGGGCTCGAACCCGCGACCCCAACCTTGGCAAGGTTGTGCTCTACCAACTGAGCCATGTCCGCTTGCGGGTTATTAATTTACGCGAGTTGTCCAAAAGACGCAAGTACTTTTTTCAAAAAACTTGTCTGCCGCATGTTCTTAGTAGCCAAACGCGCTAAAGCGATTGGCTAGGCACACGATTCCAGCGCTCCGCTAAACAGCTTCACCATCTGCACGCGCGTGCCGGCGCCGTCCGTACGACGAGCAACCTCCACGTTATCGACGAGCATACGCATAAGCTTGATACCACGGCCGCGCTCCTCAGATGCGACCGGTTCGTTCGTTTTATCGATAGCATAGCCGGCACCTCGATCAAGCACCTCAACCACAACGCGATCACCATAGGCCTGAATCGTCAGGACGCACCCGATACCGCCCGCATGGTCATAGGCATTACCCAGCGCCTCCCCCGACGCCAATGCGACATCGTAGCGCTCGTCACGGCGCAACGGAAGCGATTCAAGGAGTTCGGCGATGCGATGTCGGTAGTATGGAAGATTCTCGATACCCTGACGGACCTCGACGCTCTTACTCCAGCGAGGCAGCTCCCCCACCGGAATGGCGGGAATAGACTCCCGTGCCGGCCCCGCGACATGAAGGATATCGACAAGACGAGCAATCTCCAAAAAGCGAACAACTTCACCCGATGCATTGACGAGCGAAAGCAGGCCTTCTCGCCTCATGAGCTCACGAGCGCGCGTAAGCAGGAATGCCAAGCCCGTCGAATCGATAAAGCTAACAGCCTGACAGTTGATGACAACACGACGCACGCCGCGGCCAATCAAAGCATCCAACCGCCGACGCAGCGCAGGCACCGTGGCGATGTCGATATCGCCTGGTGGCGTCAAAACCGCTATGTCATTCCACTCATTCATACGACCATGGTTCCCCAAAAAAGCCCACTCGATGCATTCGTTTCCCCAACCGTACGGATTCAGCCCGCCCAGCGTCGTCTATGAACGACCCCGTAAAAACTCAAGGGACACCAATGCAATGTCATCGTCCAGCGCCGATTCGGTAAATCGGTCAAGCTCGCCCAAGACCTTGCCGCAGATTCCCGATACGCCCTCACCCGAGACAGAGAGCAGAAGGTCACGAAGGCGCTGCTCACCAAAGAACGCTCCGGTGCGGTCGCGGGCCTCAATCGTTCCGTCCGTATACATGAAGAGCATGTCGCCGGGAGCGAACGTAAACACGCCTGTCTCGTACACCATGCTCTCAAAGGCACCG
This sequence comes from uncultured Collinsella sp., assembly GCA_902494605.1. GTDB lineage: Bacteria > Actinomycetota > Coriobacteriia > Coriobacteriales > Coriobacteriaceae > Collinsella. Next base: position 17,938 of record CABUUG010000021.1, on the reverse strand, counting down.
ATTACGCCCGATTGGCATCCAAGCAGCTCGACCTCTCCCCCACGGGCCTCGCCGCCACCCAGCGGCATCGACTCTGGCCTAATGACCATGGTCGGAGGATGGCCCGCCGAACAATACGTTGCGCGTCCGGCTTTAAGGTCAATCTTGGCGATAAAGGCCGTCACGAACGTCTCGACCCTCGAAAAGCCCATGAGCATGCTGTTAAGGGAGCGTGCCATGCGGGCCGGGCCAGCGCCCTCCCAGGCATATGCCGTCAGGGCCGTCTTGACGAGCGCGGACATCGATGCGGCCTCAATGCCTTTGCCAGACACATCACCCAAAATCATGACGGCGCAGTCGTCGGGAAGTCGGATGAGCGTATAGAAATCGCCGCCGACCAACGCCGAGTTCGTGGCCGACAGGTACACCGAATCGGTTGCGATACCCGGAACATCCCCCAGGGAATTTCTCATGCCGATCTGGAGGGTCTGAGCGATATGGCGCTCCTCGCGCTTTTGAGATTCGCCTTCGTAGATCAGTTCAAAGTCATGCGCCAAGTGCACCAAGTAGTCATATTCAAGGTCATCAATCGGCTCTTGGCTACCATCACGAAGCAGCAGCGCGCGCGTCGTCGGGCTCTTCGCAACAGAAGCAGGAACAATCGCGTCGTTACTGTGCTTGCCATCACCCTCAGAGCGCGGGCGCCCCGCCTCGATGCCGGAGTCGACGTAGAGACCTTGACAAGGCAGACCATGCGCCCTAAGCCAGCCTCCCATAGGCATCGATTCGTCAACGCGAGTTATACGAACGTGTTTAAGGTCCTCGGCACTCGTACCGCCCAAAACAGATGCCTCAAAGCCATCAGGGCCAGCCCCCAGACGTGCCGCTGGCGCCGTCGTGGAAAAGAAAAGCTTCTCAGGGTCGTCCGGCAAGGCAACGCGACTGCCGCCTTCAAAATCTATGACGTAGGAATCCAGACTGGCGTCATACTCAACAGGGCAAAAATGGCAGTTAAGCATATTGCAGATCTCGGACGATACCGCCTGGGTAGCCGCGGCAGAATCGTCTAGAAAGGTAAACAACTCATCACGCAAGACATTGAGCGAGCGGCCAAGCTCGGCCGTGCGACGGGAGCGAAGGCTCGATGCCATGCCGACCAGCTGGATAGACAGGTAATCGCAAATGACCTCGAGCACATTAACGTCATAGGCAAGCGGTGCCTGAGGGCGTTTCCAACCAACTTCCAGCACGCCAAGGATCTGCGTACCGTAAAAAACGGGAAGACAGATCTCGCTGCGGTACGGAGGCATATCCTGCATACGCAACAGGTGCTTAGAACGATTGTCCAGGTCCATAAACATACCGGAGGCGGCCTTATCACCCTTAAGGTCCTGTTGAATCGACAAGCGACAGGCACGCGACTCACGAAGAACATACGTCGGAATGCCAGCGCCATACGGCAAAAACTCAGGCAGGTAGCTGTCGTACAGCTCCTTGGAAACACCGCGAAGTTTAAAACCGCCGCTCTCAGAAAAATAGATAGCAGCACCCGAAGCATCGAGCGTTCCTACAAGCTGGTTCAAAACGGTATCAAGTAGGCTGGGCAGCTCATCGGAGCCCACGGTACTCATAATGACCGAGAGCGTGCCAGAGAGGCGCTTGTTAGCCACTCTAAGCTCCGAAAGAGCACGCTTGAGCTGACGGTCGTGCGAATACTGTTCTTCGATGCTATGGAGCGCCACCAGGACACGTGGCGCGCGGCGCCCAAAGATGCGTGGAGGCGTTACGGAGCCCGCACGAACCAAGACGGGGATAAAGGAGCCGTCACTCAGCTTGAGCATCAGTTCGTTCTCGGAGCCATCAGTTTCAAATGGCAGACGATGTTCCGTCGCACGTTCAAAAGCGGACGAGTACAGGACGTCTTTAACATCTCCACCAATGACGTCGGCGCGTTCCTCGCACATCAAACCAAGTAAGCGATTATTCACATGCAGAATGGTTCCGTCGAGCTCGCAGATGATGACAGCATCGCTCGTGATCTCGACTAGTTGGGCAACGTCTGCCCACTCGTTGTGTTCAAGCGTTTCCATCGTGGACCCCGCCGTCTATCGGTAACAAAAAAGCCTCCGAAGAGACTTCTCAAATGCGATGGTGTCGGAGGCGGGACTTGAACCCGCATGACCAAAAAGCGGTCACTAGCACCTCAAGCTAGCGCGTCTGCCAATTCCGCCACTCCGACATGCTATGTTGTTGATTCACGGTTCGTTTTGTTGGACCCGCGCGTTCAACGAGGAAAATAATAACCTATGATTCGAGAACTGTGCAAGCACTTTTTTCAAAAAAGTTTACGAATTTGTAAATGCGCTGGTAAATCTATATGTTCGGCCCCGAATCGGTGTTGCCTCCCGGCGCGTCCTCGGGCATGAGCGATATTTTGTTGCGCACTTCGTGCTGCAAAATATCGCTCCCCCTGCGGAATGCGCCGGGAGGCAACACCGATTCGGGGCCTGCAAATACATACTTCAGGCACAGTTCTCAAACATGTTCTGGGGGCTGAGGCAAATTTGGTGGCTCGGCAAAGCCGAGCCCTTATATAAGGAGGCCGGAGCCAAAACTCCGGCCTCACTCAATTTCTTATTAGGTTTAGTGAGCGATCGAGGAATCGCACTCCCCCTGCCGAGTTAACGTAGGGCCCGCCCTGAAGTTACTTTTCAGAACACTCCGCAGGACGCAAGAAACCCCCGCCGCACGAAGTGCGCAGCGGGGGTTTCTTGCATGTCCGAGGACGTTCTGAAAAGTAACTTCAGGGCGGGCCCGGACGAGAACAACCGACTACAGGTCGATGTGCGATTCCTTGATCGGGAACGGCTCCGCGAAGTGGCAGGCGCAGCAGTGGCCCGGTGCGACTTCCTTAAACTCGGGAAGCTTCTCAGAGCAGATGCCCTGCGCGATCGGGCAGCGAGTGTGAAAACGGCAACCGGTCGGCGGATCCAACGGTGACGGCGGATCGCCAGCGAGGATGATGCGCTTGCGGGTCTTCTGGATATCAGGATCGGGAACCGGCACGGCAGACAGCAGCGACTGCGTGTACGGATGGTGAGGCTCGCTGTAGAGCGTCTTCCAGTCCGAAACCTCAACCATCTTACCCAGATACATAACGGCAACGCGATCGGAAATGTGCTGCACGACGGACAGGTCGTGAGCGATAAACAGATACGCGGTACCGAACTTGTCCTGGAGCTCCTTCAGAAGGTTCAGAACCTGGGCCTGAATGGATACGTCAAGTGCAGAGACAGGCTCGTCGCAGATAATCAGCTTGGGCTTCAGAGCGAACGCGCGGGCGATGCCGACACGCTGGCGCTGGCCGCCCGAGAACTCGTGCGGATAACGGTTGATGTGCTCGGGATTCAGACCGACGACGTCCAGCAGCTCGCGGACGCGCTCGATACGCTCCTCCTTGGTACCCACGCCATGAATGGTCATGGGCTCGGAGACGATCTCGCCGATGGTCATGCGGGGATTCAGCGAAGCATAAGGATCCTGGAAGATAAACTGCATCTCGCGACGCATGTCCTTGATCTCATGCTTGCTCATCTCGGCAACATCTTTACCCTGGAAGAACACCTTACCGGCGGTCGGCTTGGTCAGGCGCATGATGGTACGGCCCGTGGTGGACTTACCGCAACCAGACTCGCCGACCAGGCCAAAGGTCTCGCCCGGATAAATCTCGAAAGAAATGTCATTCACAGCAGAGACGACACGCTTGGAGAAGCGCTTGGCGAACATGCCGGACTCAGCGGGAAACTCCTTAGAAAGGTGCTCAACCTTCAGCAGCGGAGTACGCTCGTTGGTATCTGCCATTACGCCTCGCCTCCCTTCTTGGAATCCTTGCGCGTACGGGACGTCTCAGGAGCGTTCTTGAGGAACTCGGGGTCACCGGAGTAGTGGCATGCAGAGTAGTGACCAGACTCGGTGACAACGCGCTCGGGGCGCTGCTTGCGGCACTTATCGGTCGCATAGGGACAACGAGGCGAGAACACGCAGCCCTCGGGCAGGTTCATGAGCGAAGGCGGGTTGCCGTGAATCGGCGTCAGCGGCTTCTTCTCCTCGATGGCCTGCTCCGGGATGGAGCGGATAAGGCCCCAGGTGTAGGGGTGGCGGCTCTCGTAGAAAATTTCCTCAGCAGTACCGAACTCGACGGGACGGCCAGCATACATAACCATGATCTTATCGGCCATATCGGCAACGACGCCCAGGTCATGGGTGATCATGATGATGGCGTTGCCGTTCTTCTCCTGCATCTCCTGCATGAGCTCGATAATCTGAGCCTGAATGGTAACGTCCAGAGCCGTCGTGGGCTCGTCGGCAATCAGGATATCGGGATCGCAGGCAAGAGCCATAGCGATCATGACACGCTGACGCATACCGCCCGAGAACTGGTGCGGATACTCATTGACGCGCTTCTCGGGCTCGGGGATACCCACGAGGTCCAAAAGCTCGGTAGCGCGCTTGAGTGCCTCCTGCTTGGAGTAGCCACGGTGCAGACGAAGGCCCTCGCCCACCTGCTTGCCGATCTTATAGACCGGGTTCAAGGAGGTCATAGGATCCTGGAAGATCATCGCGATATCGTTACCGCGAATGTGCTGCATCTCTTCCTCGGTCATTTCGAGGATAGAACGACCGCGATAGCGAACGTCGCCGCCCTCAATCTTTCCCGGAGGCATCGAGATGAGGCCCATGATGGTCATGGCGGTCACGGACTTACCGGAGCCGGACTCACCGACGACACCCAGGGTCTCGCCGCGATCGAGCGTGTAGGACACACCGTCGACAGCGCGAACGACGCCGTCCTCGGTATGGAAATACATCTTAAGGTCATCGACCTCGAGCAGATGCTGGCCCTCGGGAACCGGCTGGTCCTTCAGGTCCACATAGTTCTTGTTCTTCTTCATCCTTATGCGTCCTTCATCTTGACGTCGAGGGCGTCGCGCAGACCGTCACCCAGCAGGGTGAAGGCGAGCACCGTCGAGAGAATTGCCAGACCGGGCATGATCATCATCCAGGGAGCAGTCAGAAGATACTGCTGACCGTCCTGAATCATGGAGCCCCACGAAGGCGTAGGCGGAATAACGCCCATGCCGAGGAAGGACAGAGCGGACTCGGTCAGAATGGCGCCACCAATGTTCATGGTCGCGTAGACCACGATGGAAGCGACGGAGTTCGGGAAGATGTGACGCACGACGATACGAGCATCAGATGCACCCATCGCGCGCGCAGCGTCAACATAGTCGTTTTCCTTGACCGTCAAGATTGCAGAGCGGAAGACGCGCGCAATCGAAGGCCAGCCGAGAATGCCGATGGCGAAAAAGACGTTCTGAAGACCACGGCCGATAACGGCGATCATGGCGACAACGAAAAGCACGTACGGGAACGCCAGGAAAATATCCGCACAGCGCATGATGATCGTATCCCAGATGCCGCCGTAGAAACCGGCCAGAGCACCCATGACCAGACCAATCACCGTGGAGATCGCAGTGGCCATAATACCGACGGAAAGCGAAACACGTGCACCGTAGATAACGCGAACGAGAATGTCACGACCAAGGGCGTCGGTGCCAAACGGGTGCTCTGCACACGGAGCCAGCAGCGACGTCTCGGCCATGGTGGTCGAGTCGGAAGCCGTCGGAGAACCGAGCCAGGGCTTAGCCCACAGATCTGCGGTCAGGGCAACCACAACGACGATGATGATCCAACAGACACCGATAACGGCGAGTTTGTTCTTACGAAGACGCTTAAAAGCGTCGCCCCACAGCGTGCGGGACTTCGCGGGAGCAGATGCGGCCTTGGTGGCGGTAGCCTGCTCCTGAGACTGAGAATCAGTTTCCTGCATGAGACGTACCTCCCTTAGGCCTTATCCGACGGACCGCCAAGGCGGATGCGCGGGTCGAGGAATGCATAGCTAATGTCGACGAGCAGGTTGATCACCATGACGACGACAACGATGAGCGTAACGCCGCCCATAACGATGGGCCAGTCACGCATGCTAATGGCGCGATAGACCTCATAGCCGATACCGGGCCAGTTAAAGACCGTCTCGGTCAGGATGGCGCCCGAAAGCATGCCGCCAAAGTCGACACCAATATAGGTAACGACGGGGATGAGTGCATTCTTAAGCGCATGCTTGACGATGATCGCGCGATTGGAGAGACCCTTGGCCTTTGCCGTACGGATGTAATCCTGGTTCATGACGTCAAGCAGCTGCGAGCGCATAATGCGGGCGGCGTAAGCGGTCGAAACCGAAGCCAGCGTAATGGTCGGAAGCACATAGTGCATCCAATCCTGATACTGAGAGCTGGAACCGCCGGCACCCGAGATCGGCATGGAGATTGCACCGCCCGTGGCGTCCTTGAGGATGACGCCAAAGAACAGCTGCAGCAACATACCGAGCCAGAAGGCCGGGACCGCAACGAGGATCGACGTGGTGAGCGTTACCAAAATATCCCAGAAGGAATAACGCTTTACCGCCGAAATGATACCCGCACCGATACCCATGATTGCCTCGAGCACGATGGCGCACGCGGCAAGTTTGATCGTATACGGATACTTCTGGGCAAAGATATCCGTAACCGGCAGCTTGCGCTGATACGAATTGCCCAGATCGCCATGAAGCAGACCGTTCATGTAATACAAGTAACGGTCCACGAGCGACGTTTGAACGGGATCGCCGTTCTCGTCAAGGATCGCGTTGCCGTCCTCGTCCGACTGGACTAGGTGATAGCGGACGCGAAGCTGAAGCTCCACCTCGGGGGACAGAGCCTTGTCTCCACCGATCAGCTTGATCGGATCTCCCGGCACGATATTCTGGAGGGCGAACAGAATCAGCGTAACGCCCAAAAACACCGGGATGAACTGAAGCACACGTTTAACGATGTACTTACCCATACCACTCCCCTATCTAGGGATTAACCTAAATGGGATGCCGATCGCCAGACCGGCATCCCAAAATTACCATCAGCCAGTTTACCCCAGGTTAGGGAGAACTGTATGTTTCCCATGAGGTCTACGTAAATACTTGACCCTCACGGAAGCTGCAAACTCTTAGGCGAGCTCAGCGGTACCCAGCTCGGCATGCTTCTGCGGATCGACATAGAGGTGCTTGATGCGATCGGAGCCGACGATGGTGTGCGTGTAGAACATCACCGGGATGACCGGGCAGTCGGCAGCGACCATTGCATCGGCCTCCTGCATCTTAGCGACGCGCTCCTCGTCGTCAACAATAGTACGAGCCTCGTCGACCTTGGCGTCGAACTCGGGGTTGCTGTAACCAGAGCGGTTGTCGCCACCGAGGGAGTCGGAGTGGAACAGCGGATACAGGAAGTTGTCCATGATCGGGTAGTCGGCAATCCAACCCAGACGACCGAACTGATAGTTAAAGTTCTGATACTGCTCGAGCAGGGCAGACCACTCGGGGGTATCGGAGACAGCGGTAACGCCAACCTTGGCGAGGTCGCCGATGATGGACTCCATGATCTCCTTGTGACCGCCGTCCTGGTTGTAGGAAAGGGTCACGCTAATGCCACGATCCCCGTTAGCGCCAGCGGGAGCAACCTTGTCGAGGTACTCGTTAGCCTTGTCGACATCGTAGGCGCAGAACTCCCATGCGCCCTCCTTGTAGCCATCGATGCCCGGAGGAACAATGCCGTCGGCAGGGGTACGGGTACCCTTGAAGATGGTCTTGCAGATGGCCTCACGGTTGATGGCCAGGGAGATGCCCCTACGCAGGTCGGCGTTGTTGAACGGCTCGGCCGTGGTGTTGCAGGTCAGATAGTACGTGGAAGGCTCGGCGCCGAGCAGCATGCGCTCGCCGTCACCCATGGTGTAGCCGTCCTTGGACACGCCGCGATCCTTCTTGGCGGCATCGATCTGAGCAACGGGAACGTCGCAGACATCGAGGTTACCGGCCTGGAACTCCTTGTAAGCAGTCTCCATGTCCTTGATGACCTGGAAGTGGATGCCATCGATCTTGGCCTTGTCGCCATAGTAATCGTCGAACTTCTTGAGGTTGATCTCCTGACCATCCTCCCACTTGCCGTCCATCATGAACGGGCCGTTACCGACCGGTGCAAGATAGAAGCTCTTGACATCGGACTCGGCGCACTCGGGAACCGGGGCCAGAGCCGGGTGAGAGGCGACGAAGGGGAAGTCGGCGTAAGCGGAAGACAGCTTGACGACGAGGGTCTCATCGTCAGGGCACGTAACACCGCTGAGCTCGGTGGCGTTACCGGCAAGCAGATCGTCATAGCCCTCGACCATGGAAAGGTGATAGGAGACCTCGGAAGGGCCATACTCGGTAGCGATGGCCGACTTGGTGTTGACCAGACGCTCCCAACCGAGCTTGAAGGACTTAGAGGTAACGTCGTCACCGTTGTGGAACTTGGCCTTCTTGATCTTGAAGGTAAACTCGGTGGCGTCGTCGTTGGACTCAAAGGACTCGCAAGCCAGCGGAACGATCTCGCCCTTCTCGGCGTCGTAAGAGGTCAGAGCGTCAAAGAGCTGATACTCGACCTGAGTACCCTGGTCCTCCTGGACGTTGTAGGGGTCGATGCAGACCGGGTTGTTGATGTAGAAGTTCAGCGTCGAACCGGACTCAGAACCGGAAGCGTCGCCGCCCTTCTTGCCACATGCGGCAAGAAAAGCCATGGAGCTCGCAGCAAGGGTGCCGCCAACAAAGGCGCGACGACCCATAACGGGCTGGTGGAACATAGAATCAGCCATGCCATCCTCCTTATGAGATAGGACAAAGAAATGTTCAGTCGGACACATGTCGAGACAATCCGATCCGAACCATCAAAACGCTGCCCGCTGCTATGGCTGGTTATGCACAACAGGCCAACGTTTTGCAATACAGTAGCGCATTTTATGCACGATTTGGGGCTAATTCCGGTTAACGGTCAAGAATTTCTTTAGTTGGGCGCAGTATGTGGTGATATTTTTGACTCTGTTACGAATATGTAAACAAAAAAGGGTCCCGCACTTGCGGAACCCTTTACAAGTACTTATGCGGCTCGTGATTAGTAGCCCACGATGCCCTGCGGGAAGAAGAACATGCACAGCACGACGCACACGGCAAACACGACAGCCATGATGACGGTCAGGCGGTCGAGGTTCTGCTCCATAACACCTGTGGCAGAGCTGGAGTTATACAGCGAGCTAGCGATCATATCCGAAACGCCGGTACCCTTACCGGAATGCATCAGGACGAGAATCGTCAGCGCCACGGCAGAAACAGCCCAAACGACAAACAGAAGAATCTGGAACGGACCCATAGATAAGCTCCTTAATAGAACAATTCAAACTCCAGTACTGTACCACAACCCCCGACACTCCCCCACCTGCCATTTGGGGACGGGGCAGATATGGCAGAAATACCAAAAAAGGGGGGTTGCCCGAATATGGACAACCCCCTTCAAAGAAACGCTTGGCGTTTTCTTTTAGGCCTCGGCGGCGAGCACGCGGCCCGTCATCTCGGCGGAAGGCTCCAGACCAGCCATGGTGAGCATAGTCGGGGCGATATCGGATAGACGACCGTCCTCGATACCGGTGAGCTGTGCCTTCTCATCAACGATGATGAACGGCACGCGGTTGGTGGTGTGAGCCGTAAACGGATGCTTGGAACCGTCGGAAGCAACGTCAAACATGTGATCGGCGTTGCCGTGGTCGGCGGTAATCAACGCAAAGCCGCCCTTGGCGAGAATCGCCGGGACAACCTTGGACAGGGCATCGTCAACAGCCTCGACGGCCTTAACGGCAGCGTCGAAGACACCGGTGTGACCAACCATGTCGCAGTTCGCGAAGTTCACGATGTAGAAATCAGCGCGATCCTCGTTGATGGCGGCGACAAGCTTCTCGGTAACCTCGGGAGCGCTCATCTCGGGCTGCAGATCGTAGGTAGCGACCTTGGGGGAAGCGACGAGCACGCGCTCCTCGCCCTCCTTGGGCTCCTCGATGCCGCCGTTGAGGAAGAACGTCACGTGGGCGTACTTCTCGGTCTCGGCAGTGTGCAGCTGCTTCAGGCCATTGGCGGCGATAACGTCGGCCAGGACGTTCTCGGGGAACGTCTTGGGGAAGGCGACCTCGACATCAAACGTCGAATCGTACTCGGTCATCGTCACAAAGTGCGAAAGCTTGATCTGCTTGCGCTCAAAGCCGTCGAACTCCTTGTCCGTGAACACGCGGGTCATCTGACGGGCGCGGTCGGGACGGAAGTTGAAGAAGATGGCCGCGTCGCCCTCGTGGATGCCCTCGTTGTGGGCAGCGAAGGGCTCGACGAACTCGTCGCCGCGCGGGTCCTTCTCGTAGTAGGCCTTGATGCCGGCAACGGGGTCGACATCGGCATCGGACGCATTGACCATGACGTCGTAGGCACGCTGGATGCGCTCCCAACGGTTGTCGCGGTCCATGGCCCAATAGCGGCCAGAAACGGTGGCGACGCGAGCGTCGCAACCGGTCTCCTCGGAAATCTTAGCCAGGAAGGCGCAGAACTCGCTCATGTAGCCGGCACCGGACTGCGGGTCAACATCGCGGCCATCCATGAAGGCGTGGACGCGAACGGTCTTGACGCCATGCTGGGCAGCCATCTTGACCAGGGCCTCGACGTGGTTCATGTGGGAGTGAACGCCGCCAGGGCTCATAAGGCCCATGAGGTGAAGGGTCTTTCCCTCAGCCTTGACATCGTCCATAGCCTTGACGAAAACCTCGTTCTTGGCGATGGAGCCGTCCTTGATGGCATTGTTGATGCGCGAAAGCTCCTGGAACACGATGCGGCCGGCACCGATGTTGAGGTGGCCTACCTCGGAGTTGCCCATCTGGCCGTCGGGAAGGCCAACGTCCTCGCCCGAAGCACCGAGCGTGGTGTGGGGGTACTTCTCGTACAGGCCATCGAGGAAGGGCGTCTTGGCAGCGGCGACGGCGTTCTCGCCATCGGCCGGAGCAAGGCCGCAGCCGTCCATGATGATCAGGAGTGCAGGAAGATGACGCTGTGCCATATGTCCTACTCGCCTGCCTTGACGACCATAGAGGCGAAGTCGGCAGCCTTGAGCGAAGCGCCGCCCACGAGGGCGCCGTCAACGTCGGGCTTGGCGACGAGCTCGGCAATGTTGCCGGGCTTAGCGGAACCACCGTACAGGACACGGATGCCGTTGGCGAGCTCCTCGCCAAACATCTCCTTGAGGGTCTCACGGATAGCGCCGCAGACCTCCTGAGCGTCCTCGGCGGTAGCGGTCTTGCCGGTGCCGATGGCCCAGATGGGCTCGTAGGCGACGACGACCTGCTTGGGGCAGGTGATCTCAAGACCAGCAAGGCCAGCCTTGACCTGGTTCACGACGTGCTCGACATAGGTGCCGGCCTCGCGGACCTCAAGGGACTCGCCGCAGCAGAAGACGGGAACAAGACCGGCGGCAACGAGGGCCTTGGCCTTCTTGTTCTGGTCCTCGTCGGTCTCGTGGAAGTAGTCGCGACGCTCGGAGTGACCGATGATGCAGTAGGTGCAGCCAGCGGACTTGAGCATGTCGCAAGAGGACTCACCGGTGAAGGCACCCTTGGCCTCCCAGTACACGTTCTGTGCACCGAGGGCGATGGGGGCAGCCTGAATGCGGTCATGGACCGTAGTGATGTCGATGGTCGGAGGGCAGACGAGCACCTCGACGCCAGCCGGAACCTCGGGCAGAGCCTGGGCCAGCTCGTCGGCGAGCTTGGCAGCCTCGGCGACGTCGTTGTTCATCTTCCAGTTACCAGCGATAAGAAGGGTGCGGTTAGGCATCGAGAAGCGCCTCCACTCCGGGCAGGGCCTTACCCTCGACGAGCTCCATGGAAGCGCCACCGCCGGTGGAGATCCAGCTCATCTTGTCGGCCAGGTTGAACTTGTTGACAGCTGCGACAGAGTCGCCACCACCGATGATCGAGGTGCAGTCGGCCTCGGCGACAGCCTCGGCGATAGCCTGGGTGCCATGAGCGAAGTTGTCGAACTCGAAGACGCCCATGGGGCCATTCCAGAACACGGTCTTGGCGCCCTTGACGGCCTCGGCGTAGAGCTCCTCGGTCTTGGGGCCGATGTCCATGCCCTCACGATCGTCGGGGATAGCGTCGGAAGCGACAACCTCGGGGACAGCATCCTCGCCAAAGTGATCGGCAACGCGGTTGTCGATGGGGAGCAGGATCTTGACGCCCTTCTCCTCGGCCTTCTTGAGCATCTCGCCGGCGCGCTCGACCCAGTCCTCTTCCTTGAGGGACTGACCGACGGACAGGCCCTGAGCCAGGAAGAAGGTGTAGGCCATGCCGCCACCGATAATCAGGGTGTCAGCGGAGTCGATGAGGTGATCGAGAACGCCGATCTTGGAGGAAACCTTGGAACCGCCGACGATAGCGACGAAGGGGCGCTCGGGCTCGGCGAAGATGCCGGTCAGCGTGTCGACCTCCTTCTCAAGCAGGAAGCCAGCGACGGCAGGCAGGTAAGCGGCGGGGCCCACGACGGAACCCTGGGCGCGGTGAGCGGTGCCGAAGGCATCGAGAACGAAGACGTCACCATAGGAAGCGAGCTTCTTGGCGATCTCGGGATCGTTCTTCTTCTCACGCTTATCGAAGCGGACGTTCTCGAGAACGAGAACCTTGCCCGGCTCGACGGCAGCGACAGCCTCGGCAGCCTTCTCGCCGTAAGTGTCGGCGACAAAGGCAACGTCGAGACCAGAGAGCTCGGCGAGCTTCTTGGCGACGGGCTCGAGGGACAGCTCGGGCTGGAAGCCGGTGCCATCGGGACGGCCGAGGTGGCTCATGAGGATGACGCGAGCGTTGTGCTCAACGAGATAGTTGATGGTGGGCAGGGCAGCCTTGATACGGGTGGTGTCGCCAACGACGCCATCCTTGATAGGCACGTTGAAGTCAACGCGGACGAGAACGCGCTTGCCGTCGACATCGATGTCGCGGACGGTCTTCTTGGTAAAGGCCATGTTTGCTTCTACCTTTCGTACGTGTCTGCCTTCCATTACGGCAGACGATTTCTTATAAAAAGGACGCGACCCTAGGGTGTAAGCCCTATAAGGCCGCGCCCTTCTTTAGACGCTCAACGAGCTATTCGCTAAAAGCTAAATTAAGCAACGAACTTCTCGAAGTACTTGATGGTGCGGACCATCTGAGAGGTGTAGGAGTTCTCGTTGTCGTACCAAGAGGTGACCTGAACGAGGGTCTGGCCGTTGCCGAGGTCAGAGCACATGGTCTGAGTGGCGTCGAAGATGGAGCCGTGGGTCTCGCCGACGATGTCGCGGGAGACGATCTGGTCCTCGTTGTAGGCGAAGGTCTCGGGGATGGTCTCGGCGTAGGCCTTCATGGCAGCGTTGACCTCGTCGACGGTGACCTTCTTGTCAACGACGGCGTAGAGGTTGGTCAGCGAGCCGGTCGGCGTCGGGACGCGCTGGGCGGCACCGATGAGCTTGCCGTTGAGCTCGGGGAGAACCAGGCCGATGGCCTTGGCAGCGCCCGTGGTGTTCGGGACGATGTTCTCGGAGCAGGCGCGGGAGCGACGGAAGTTGCCCTTGCGCTGCGGGCCGTCGAGCGGCATCTGGTCGCCGGTGAAGGCGTGGATGGTGGTCATGATGCCGGACACGATGGGAGCGAAGTCGTTCAGACCCTTGGCCATCGGGGCGAGGCAGTTGGTGGTGCAGGAAGCAGCGGAGATGATGTTGTCCTCAGCGGTCAGCGTCTCATGGTTGACGTTGTACACGATGGTGGGCAGATCGCTGCCGGCCGGAGCGGAGATGACGACCTTCTTGGCGCCAGCGTTGATGTGGGCCTGAGCCTTAGCCTTGCTGGTGTAGAAGCCGGTGCACTCGAGAACGACGTCGACGTCGAGGTCGCCCCAAGGCAGGTTGTTGGCGTCGGCCTCCTTGTAGATCTTGATCTCCTTGCCGTCAACGGTGATGGAATCCTCGCCAGCAACGACCTCGTGATCGCGAGCGTAGTTGCCCTGCGTGGAGTCGTACTTCAGCAGGTAAGCGAGCATATCGGGAGAGGTGAGGTCGTTGATAGCGACGATCTCGGAGCCCTCATGACCGAACATCTGACGGAAAGCCAGACGACCGATGCGACCGAAGCCGTTAATAGCAACCTTTACTGCCATTGTGTCTCCTTTCGTAAGGCCCCCGCGAGCTACAGCGCCCGCCGTTGAGGCCCACAAACTAACCACTCGCCTAATATACCTTTTTTTTGACTTGAATTTCACGAGAATGCTCGAAATTGAAAATCAAATTTACGTTAAAACGTTTTAAAGAATAAAATAGCAGCTAAATCCGTATATAAGTCGATACTTCAAACTACTTGTTTGCTTCAATGAGCTTTTCAAGCCTCAAAACGCGATGGTACAGGGCAGACTTCGACAAGGGAGGGTCAGCCATCTCGCCCAGATCGCGCAGCGACAGATCGGGATAGCGCTCGCGCAGGTCGCAAAAGACTGCCAAGGCGTCCGGAAGCGTGTCGCGCAAACCCCGCTGTTCGAGCTCATCGATCAACGCAAGCTGATGCTGGGCGGCACCCGCACTTCTGGTCTGATTGGCCAGTTCGGCATTCACGCGACGGTTTACGTCGTTCTTAACCAATTTGACCGCGCGCGCCTCCTCAATCTCGGCAACGCTGCGCTTGGCACCAATCAGCTTTAGGAGCTGCTCGATCTCCTCGGCGCTCTTAATGTAGACAGCAAAGGATCCGCGCCGCGCGTTAACGCGCGCATGGACCCCAATCTGCTCCAATAGATCGCAAAGTCCCCGAGCATACTGCTCGCCCTGCACCGCGATCTCCAAATGAAAGTCGCCGCGGGGATCGGCCACGAAACCGCCGGCGATGAGCGCGCCGCGGATGTAGGCAAGCCTGCAGCAGGGACGGGCAACGATGTGCCGGGGAACACCAGCGACGAGCCCTCCCCTGCGGTCGAGAATGCCCAGCAGCACCAGAGCCTTGTCCAGGTCGGGCTGATCGGGCAGGGTAATGAGATAGTTACGGACCTTATGCAAGACCGATTTACGAACGGTGAATTCCGTTTTGAGCTTAAGGATGCGATGCGTCAGCGTGATCATCGTGCGCGCGACAGCGCCCGTCTCGGTCGCGACCGTCAAACGATACCGCCCGGAGCCGGCCAGCGAAAGTGTACCGCTCACACGCGTCAGGGCGGCAAGCGTCGACAAATCGCAGTATTCACATTCGGGTTCGCAGCGCGCGAGCTCGTCACGCACCTCGGCGGTAAACGACATGCAGGCCTATGCTTTCGTGTTGGCGCGCGACAGGTCGCGATGGGAAATGCTCACATGATATTGGGCACCTTCTAAATAACGTGCCGTGGCCTCGGCGATGGCAACGCTGCGGTGTTGACCGCCCGTGCAGCCGATGGCAATAGAAAGCTGTGGCTTGCCCTCCGCGATATAGCCGGGCATGACCGTATCGAGCAGCTGCGTCCAGGCCTTCCAGAACTCCTGGGTCTTGGGATGGTCCAGAACAAAGTCGGAGACCTTTTTATCGAGACCGGTCATGGTGCGCATCTCGGGATCGTAGAACGGATTGGGCAGGAAGCGGACGTCGATCATAATGTCCGCCTCGACGGGCATGCCGTGCTTAAAGCCAAACGAGAACACGTGAACGTCCATGAGCTGCTGGTCGGACAGCTCGGAGAACGCCATGCGCAATTTGTTGCGCAGGGCAGAGGTGCGCAGGCGGCTCGTGTCGATGATCATATCGGCTCGATCGCGCACGCCCTGCAGCTGCAGGCGCTCGCGCTGAATCGCATCGGCCGTAGTCTCCCCCGGCTTGGCAATGGGGTGGCGGCGGCGGTTTTCGCTATAACGACGGATCAGCACCTCGTCAGAGGCCTCGAGAAACACGATGTCACAGCTCATCTCGCGCTCCTCGAGCGCGGCAACGGCATCGAGCAGCTCATCGAACAAGCCCTGGCTGCGCAGGTCGCAGGTGACGGCAAGATGCCTGCCCACGCCCGTATTGATGCCGACGAGTTCGGCAAGCTGGGCGATCAGACGCGGAGGCAAGTTGTCGATGCAAAAATAGCCCATGTCCTCGAACACATGCATGGCCTGCGTTCGGCCCGATCCGGACATTCCGGTGATGATGACGATATCGGGGATGCGCTCCGAGCGCTCCGCCGCATCCATGGCATCTCCCTTTTGCATGTGTGCCTCCTAAAACAAGCGCGGGACCCGGCCAGCGGATCCCGCGCGATCAATTGCCTTTATTGAGTATACCGCCCCAAGCGGATACGAGGCCTGTCTTACGCCTCAAGCGCAGCCTTGAACCAACTTGTAATACTCGTGGGGTGCGTGATGGCGGTGCCGACGACAACGGCCCAGGCGCCCGCATCGATCGCGGCGCGGGCCTCCTCGGGCGTGTGCACGCGGCCCTCGCAGATGATGGGAAGACCGGGGAATTGCTCGGTCGCCTGACGCAGAAGCGGCAGATCGGGGCCATCGGCCATGGTGCAGTCGATGGCGGCGACACCGTGAGAGAGCGTGGTAGATACCAGGTCGAAGCCCATATCAACCGCACGGCGAATGTCCTCGATGGTGGCACAGTCGGCCATCAGGAGCACACCCTCCTCGTGCAGCGGGCGGAAGGTGTCCTCGACGGTCTTGCCATCGGGACGCGGGCGATCAGTGGCATCAATTGCCACGATGTCAGCACCCGCGGCAACGCAGGCGCGAGCATGACGCAGCGTCGGCGTGATGTAGACGCCCTCGTGTCCATCCTTCCACAAGCCGATAACAGGAACCACACAGCGACCCTTAATGGCGGCAATGTCGGCAAGACCCTGGCAACGAATAGCGGCGGCGCCGCCAAGCTCGCAGGCGCGAGACATTTGAGCCATGGTCTCGGGCGTACGAAGCGGCTCGCCCATATACGCCTGAACGCTCACGACGAGCTTGCCCTTCAGGGACTGGATCAAAGGATCAACGGTCATGTTCGACTCAACCTTTCTCAAAACAGCCTTCTGAGACACCGCACCTTGACGTTCAAACCGTCGCTCACGTACCGAAGTACGCTTCGCTCCTCTTTCACGTCAATCTGCGGCACCTCAGAAGGCGCACTTGGTAGTTATGTTTACTTCAACGATGCAAGAAGGTGTTCGGCGGCACCGATGAGCGGAGCATCGCCCTCCAGAGAACCGATGAGGATCGGCGTGTCCTGAAGCGGATCGAGCGCCTGGCTGGCATAGCCCTCGTGCACCGAATCCTTCCACGTCTGCGAACGCCAATCGGGACCTTGGTGAATCACGCCGCCCGAAAGCACGATGACCTCAGGGTCCAGAATGTTAGCGAGCGAGCCCAAGCTGGCACCCAGCGCAAAGCCGGCGTCATGGATGACCTCGGTCGCCTTTGCGTCGCCCGCACGGCACAGGTCGTTCACGTCGCGACCGACCGAAGGACGGCTGGGGTCGACGCGACCAAAGCGCTCATCGTACATACGACCAATGGAAGTGCCCGAAGCAACCGACTCAAGATGACCAGAACGTCCGCAGGCGCAGGGAATGCCGGCGGCAGCCGAGCACTCGATGTGGCCCATATGACCGGCAGCACCATGGAAGCCCTGCATCACGCGGCCGTTCTCGACATATGCGCCGCCGATGCCCGTGCCGATGCCCAGGCACAAGACGGAGAACTTGCCCTTGCCGACGCCCCAGTGGGCCTCGCCCAGAGCATGAGCCTGCACGTCGCCCACAACGGCAACGGGGAGACCAAGGTCCTCGCGCAGACGCGGCCCCAACTGAACGCCGGACCAGCCGGGCATAATCTCGTTGGCATACGCGATGGCGCCCGTCTTGGGATCGACGACGCCTGCGGCACCGATACCGACACCGAGGACCTCGACATCGGGATTCGCCTCAAGAGCAGCCTTGATGGACGCCTCGATACGCTGG
>CABUUG010000020.1 GCA_902494605.1 uncultured Collinsella sp. | reverse complement strand
TACGCTCTCAATCTCTAACATGCTCTTTCGTGCTTATTTGCGCAGACGATGATACTCCTAATGCAACCAGTCGGCACTTAGGGACGTTCCTTTTCTGTCGGCAGCTGGGGACACTCCTTATCTCTTCTAACTAGTCATTCAAGAACGTCTCCAATGACTAGGTGGGGAAGGCGTGCGACAATGGTGGGCGTTGTGTTGTTCGCGCTAAGGAGTTGCCATGTTGTTGTGTCCCGTTTGCCATGAGCCACTGGTGGATGACGAACGCGGTGCTGCATGCGCGGGCGGACACCGGTTTGACCGTGCGCGCGAGGGCTATCTATATCTACTGCGCTCGTCCAAGAGCGGCGACTCCATGGGTGATCCCAAGTCGCAGGCACGCAGCCGTCGTGACTTTCTGAACCGTGGATACTACGCGCCGTTGCGCGATGCGATGGTCGAGCTGGTGCGCAAGCAGGTGTCTGGGCGTGCTGCGTCTACGAGCGGCCCCATGACGCTGCTCGATATTTGCTGCGGCGAGGGCTATTATACGAGTGCCATGGGCGCGGTGCCGGGCGTGGACGCTTACGGGTTCGACTTGGGCAAAGAGATGGTGCGCCTGGCCGCCAAGCGCGGCGATGCGACCTATTTTGTGGCCAACATGAAGGATATCCCCGTGGCCGATGGCGCCTTCGATATGGTGACCGAGCTCTTTGCTCCCTTTAACGAGCGCGAGTTTGCCCGCGTGCTGGCGCCCGAGGGCTCGCTCTACACCGTGGTGCCGGGTGCCCGTCATCTCTTTGGGCTTAAGGAAGTGCTCTACGATACGCCGTACCTTAACGACGAGAAGCTGCCGCAGACCACCGAGCTCGAGTTGGTCGGAACGCAGCGGATGTCTGCGAACATTACGCTTCAGACCCAGTCCGATATCGAGGCAGTGTTCCAGATGACGCCGTACTACTACCGCACGCGTCCTGCCGATAAAGAGCGCCTGGCAAACTTGGACACCCTTCAAACCGATATCGACTTCATCATCGCCGAGTACCGCCACAGCTAATAACCCGCCAAAAAGGGACAGGTTTATTTTGGTAGGTTTTATCTGGGCAAACGTAAAGGGCCGACCGCGTTGCTGCGCGATCGGCCCTTTAAATTGGCGTATATACCAGAGTCGCTGAGCGATTGACACGGATGCGGCTTAGCTCAAACGGTCCATGCCTTCTTTCTTGACGCGGTTGGCGAGTACAAAGTAGATAATGCTGACAATCAGGCCGGTGAAATCGGGGATGCTTGAGCCGGTCCCACCCAAGAGGGGCAGGGAGAGGAGCAGGCTGATGACCGAACATGCTAGGCAGACGATGGACCAGATCCAGACAACGCCAGCCTTGGCGGGATTATTTGCCGCGCGGATGCCAAAGACAGCGGTCACAATTTCGACGATGCCCAATACGATGACGATGACGCAAGAGACGATTATGGCACTTGTGATATCGCCTGCCGCGCTGCCTGCAAAGAGCGCTGTAGCACCCATGCCTGCGCTTAGAATGCCGACGACAAAGAAGAGGAACGATAGGATTTTGAGTAATTTACAGGCGTTGCTCATGGCTGGTCCTTTCGAAGTGGACATGACGTATTTGATGCGCACGCATGACGCATGCCGCGAAGCATATTGTAATTCAACAAGGTGCTGTGTACGTTCATCCAATAGTTGAATGCTCCGCTCATGACGGGGGTGGCACTTGCGCTGTGCTAGGTTTTTGTTTAACTGGATTAAACTGTGCATTTTTTAGGGGCGAATGGTGAATATCAAGCAGGTCGGCTATTTTGTCGCCGTATTCGAGACGAAGAGTTTTACTGCTGCGGCGCACCAGCGCAACGTGACTGTTCAGGCCATTTCCAAGTCAATTAGCGAGCTCGAGCAGTTTTTTAACGTTCAGTTTTTTGAGCGTGGAAGTAGCGGTGTCAGGCCGACTCAGGCCGGTCGCAGCTTTTATGCCAAGGCTCGCCCCGCCGTCGAAGCATATCGCGAGGTTGAAAACTTTGACCCGTCTGGATGCGACCTGACCGTCTCGTCGGCCTCTGGTCCGCAAACGATACCGAAACTCTCGATTGGCCTGTGCGCCCCCGCATTCGATAACGAGGATAAGCTATATAAGGGGCTATCTGCGCTTATCATGCGTGGTGTGCGCGTGCGGGTGAAGTTTTGCACTGTGCATCCCGGAGTTGCCCAGCAGGAGCTCGAGCAGGGAGGCCTCGATGCCTTGCTTACGGTGGGTACATATGACAATACCAATGATGACTGCGAACAACTGGGAACCCTGCCCACGGGTATTTTCGTCGCCGCCGACCATCCACTCGGCAAGAGGCCCTTTGTGACTGTGGCTGATCTGAGCTCCTATCCGGTGGGACAGTCGACTGCGTTCGATAGCTTTAACAACTCGATTTTTTGGCAGTACAAAAGTCGCGATGTCCTAGGTGAGACGCGCGTTATCGATAGCCCCGCTCAAGTTGGGGCGTTTTTGGCGGTCGAGCGCGGCTATTTCTTAAATGCCATTCTTCCCGTTCCCGGTCAGGTCGCTAGTGGGTTTGAGATTGTTCCCATAGTGGGCGAAGGGGCCCTGACGGTTCCGGTGTGCTTAGTTTCCCTTAAAGATGAAAAGTCCCAAGCTTATCACGTCGTAGAGAACTACTTGATTCGCATGGTGGGCTGTGCCAACGGGTCTGCTGCTCGCTAGCACATCCGTTGACGCGCTTGCCGCTGCCGGCTCGGTTGTGTCTGGCATTATGCTGTCGATTGTGCCGTGCCGTGGCAATCGAGTGAATGCAAAGACTATCCACAGCAAGCCGCCCTCCGTTTCTTGTCTGCTCGAGAAACGGAGGGCGGCTTTCATATACAGCAATCTGTGCAGGCGGGTCAGATACCCTAGCTCAGGCGCTCCTGGCTTTCCTTTTTAACGCGGTTGGCGAAAACGAAGTACACGGCACCTACGACCACGGCGGTGACATCGGTGGCGCTGGTGCCGACTCCGCCCAAGAAGGGCTCGGAAAGCAGCAGGCTCACAACGGCGCATGCCAGGCAGATGATAGCCCAGACCCAAACGACACCAATCTTGCTGGGGTTATTTGAGGCGCGGATGCCCAACACGGCAGCGATGATTTCGACGATGCCCATCACGATGACGACAACGCTGTAAACCGAGAGATCGCCGCTGGCGTCGCCCGAAGCCGCAGTGAGTGCCAACGCGCCCGCGGCGATGCTAAAAATACCTCCCAATAGATAGATGATGGACATGACCTTTAGGACTTTACGGTTGTTGCTCATGTTCGGTTCCTTTCCCTTGAGCCTTAATGGCACTGTGCGGGTGTTGCCCGGTGCCATGAATTACTGATTGGTAGGTTCGTTACCCAGGTCTTGCGAAGCGAGCTTCTGTTCTTCGCTAAACTCGTCCGCTTCGGCGAGTTCTTCGGCGGTAGCTGCCCTTGGAGCGGACTCGTTGGCATCGCAATGATCGAAAACGAGTTGATAGGGGGCGATGTCGCGGCGGGAAAGCATGAGCTTTACCTCACGGCGCAAAGAACGCATGACGCTGCCGCGATCGGTCTCCTTGCAGGTGGCGACGACGCGAATGGTCATAGCGGTGCTGCTAAGGTCAACCACGCCCTTGTAGAAGGGGCCATCGATAATGGCGGGAACGCGGTCATGCACGCTTTTGAGCTCGTCTTTAAGCACCTTTTCGACATAGGGTAGAGATTCTCCCACCGGGATGGTGATGTCTATGCTGGCGAAAGAATTAAGTTTGGTCATGTTGGTGACATTCGAAATCGAGCTGTTGCGTAGGAGCAGAACATTGCCGTTGCCGTCATTGATCTTTGTGGTTCGCACACCAATCTCCATAACGGTGCCGGTATTGCCGCCAACCGAGATGACGTCTCCAACGCGGAACTCGCCTTCAAAGATAATAAAGAGCCCGCATAAGATATCCGTGATGAGGTCTTTGGCTCCAAAGGAGACGGCGAGCGTGATGATACCTGCCGAGGCTAAAAGCGTTGCGGTATCGACGCCCAAAACACCGAGGCACCAATAGAGCATAGCGATGAGAGTCCCGTATTTTGCCAGGCTCGAGAGAAGTCGACATATCGTCTCGCCGCGCGCTCCAAGTACATTGGACAACATGCGAAGAAGTGCCTGCGCGATTGCGCACACTGTGAGAGCCACACAGGCGTACATGATTGAAGCGGTGAGCGCGAATATGTTGAGACCGTGCTGCCAGTCGTTACCCAGGATATAGGTAAATACCGAACGCGGGCCAAACAGGGCGTCTTTAAACAAGACGGCCAAAAAGACGATAAACACCGCGATGCCGATAAACCATTTAAGGACTGTGCCGAGTTTTTGCTCGGGGGTTTTGTCCTCCCATTTAAAGGAGATGTTGAGCCATCGGCTAATGGCGCTTTCGCTGTGTTTGACACGGCCGTCGGACGTCGTGACGGTGATGTTTTGCCGTCTTGTCGCGAAATCGTCTTCGTGCTTCGAACGTTTTTCTTCGACTTTTAGGGTGTCGAGTGTCAGCAACGGGTAGATAAGGGCAAAGCAAATGGCGGCGACAATTCCGGTTGCGATGGTGAGCGGAACGCGCTGGTGCATAAAGGAGTCTTCGGGTGCCGCGACGTAAACGTAATAGTCGCCAGTCTCCAAGCAGGAGGCGTAGAGTTTTTGGTTGTCGATGTAGACGAAGTCACTAAAGCCGTCTGCAAGCTGCTCGTCAGTCAGTCCTATTTCGGATGCTTTTTTCCCAAAAAGAAGGTCGTTGGGATGATATGCGACGGTACCGTCTTTTTTCTCGATTGCAAAGGCGAAGCCTCCGGCACCCGCCTTGATGCCATCGAGCACTGCGTCGATCTTGGTGCTCTTGAGCATTTCTTCTAAGCGCATGGGGCGCACGGCAATCTGCACGATTCCGTCTGCAATGCCATCTTGATCGTAGAGTGCGACTCCGATGTACTGATATGTCTCGCCGGTGGTTCTGTTGATAGAGAGAGGCTGTATATATTCATCCTTGCCGCCCAAAAGCGAGCGGAACTCGTAGGAGGAGTCACCGTACTTGGTCGAAAGGCTGTAGGATCGCTGCGACGTGCTCGAGCTCGTCATATTGCCGTCGCCGTCGTAGAGATAAATTGACTCGATGTTGAGCGTTTTTGCCATGCTGTGCAGGTCGGCTCGCGTGGCGAGCTCTGGATTGTGCTCAACGATGTAAGCGATAATGTGGCAGGCAGTGGCATAGTGCTCGCTATATTGCTTCGTAAGCTCATCCTCGCGCAGCGCATTATTTTTGAGCGTTTGATCAATCTGCTCTAAGCGCTCCCGGTTGACCGTCGCCTGGCTCGAAAGGGCAAAGAGCGTTTGCATATAGAAGGTTACTGCCAAAAGTAAGACGAGTCCTGCAATGGACAAGGCTGTTGCGCGCCTGCCCACGGAGGGGCTAAACCGAAGGCCGCGACCGATCTTGACGTATTCGTGATGGTCGTGGTCGTCATGTTCGTCATCCGCTAGAACAAACAGGTCATAGAGTGCCACGGCGGCGACGACTGCTATGAAGGCAAAGAGGATGACGCCTACGGTGATGTTGCGCGCGGAGGCGGTATCGCTTTCGGGAATGGCGAGAATGTAATAGGTGTCATCGACCAACTTGACGCGACAATACAGGCTTGTGTTTTTGACGGAAGTGACGAATGTCTTGCCGTCCTCAAGATTGCCCACGTCGATGCCGTTGTCGAGTGCATCGGTACCTATCATGTTCTGATCGGGATGGTGGGTGATTAGGTGCGTTTTTGCCGATACGGCGAGGACATATCCGTGGCTGCCGAGCGAGATGTTCTTGAGTATGCTCTCGGCCGAGCCGGTGTCCTTGACAAGGGCGTGCAGCTCTTGGGGATTTTGCTCTACGATGACCATGGTGTCGTCATCGATTTTGGCGGCATAGTATCGCATGAGCCAGTCTTGATCGGGAAGATTGACCTCAACGGGATCGGAGGGCTTGCCGGTCTCGAAGCACTGACGTAGCTGGTTGAAGCGGGCGCGGCTAAAATCGGCTTTGGTGTCAGCCGCTTTGGCGATGATGGAGCCGTCACGTCGGGCAATGAGAACGTTATCGACCTTGAGCAGGTCCTTGAACTCGGCCATTTTGGCGTCGGTCGCTTCATAACCGGCATCGTTGGCCGCCATAAATGCGATGCTTGCGGCACGCGTGCGATACAAGTCATCAAATGTTTGGGTGTTGTCTTTTGTTTCCGACTGGGCCGTTTTAACGAGATCGGGGAGTTCGGCGGCAACCCGATCGAATTCCAAAGCGTAATCCTCTTGCGATAGACGCGTTTGCATTGAGGCGAGTAGGAGTCCCATTGCTAACGTGCAGACGGCTACGGCAATGGCAAGCGCCACGGACTTCTGTTTTAGTCGCTTGGACATGGGTGGACTTCCTTAGTTCCATTTCTCGATGAGCGTATCGATTGTTTTGTCTTTGAGCATTGAGCGTACTTCGGCGGCAACCTTGGGTGAAAGCTCAGAGCCCTTCTGCGTTGCGACGGCGTAGCGCTGTGGGTTGATGCCAAAATCGGGCAGGACGGTGCGCTCGCCATCGAGATAGGTTTTGGCAATTGCGCCATCGGTTGCCATGGCGTCGACGTCGCCGGCTTCCAATGCGCGGGAAAGCTCAGCGTAGCTTGCATATTGGCTCAGATGCCATGTGTCGTAGTCAACGTTGCCGCTCTTGGCATCCTGCTGCTGGGGGATGCCGTCTGAAAGCCCCAGCTCCAAAAACTTCGCGGCAAGTTGAGGTGCAGCGTTTGTTCCGGATACCGTGCCAATTGTTCCGCCCTTAAGCTGGGAGAAGGATTGAATGAGCGATGTATTTTCGACAACAAGAATTACCGAGTCGGTGTAATAGGCGGCAGAGAAGTCAAACAGCTTTTTGCGTTCGTCGCTTATCGAGTAGCACGCGATCAGGCAATCGACTTTTTCCGATGAAAGCATTTCTTCGCGTGTCTCGGGCGTTACGGATGTAAACGAACAGCCTCCATAGCCAAGACGGCTTGCCAACTCGTTAGCGAGGTCGATTTCGAATCCGTAGTATTTGCCGTTGTTGGGATTACGCTCACTAAACCCGACGATATCCGAGCGGACGCCTACGTTCAGCCTGGCCTTGCCGGACATGCCGGAATTACTGTTCGAGCAGGCTGGCAGTACCACAGCTGCCAGTGTGGCTCCGGCTGCCGAGATTGCCAACCGGCAGGCCTTTCGGCGTGTGACTGAATGGTCCATTTGCATTCCTCACGACGAATGTTCAGTCCTTTAATGATATGGACGGGCAAGAATGGAATGGTCACGAAGCGGTAGGTAAACGGAGAGTTGAGGTGGAGGGCAATACCTGACAGGATTTGGTACTTTACCGCTAAATAGATGCCCGCATTCTGCGATGGGCGGTGGGCCTTGTCGCATGTGGGACAATAGCGGACGGTTGGGTGCTGGCATAAACGGCGCTTACGTATTTGTTTTGCTTGTTAAGGAGTGTCCATGGGCGTCGTCGATCCCTTTTCTGTTGCTCGGGCCGCGGGGCTTGAGCTGACCGGGAAGTCCGAGGGCCTCACGCTCACCGACGGCACGATGGAGCTGCGTGCCGATTTTGGCCGCATGCTTCCACGGCTCAAACAGGGCCGTCTGCAGCAAGAGCTGCTGGTGAAGGCTGCGCGCACAAAAGGCATTGAGCAACCATGGGCGATTGATGCCACGGCAGGCTTTGGCGAGGATTCGCTGCTGTTAGCGGCCGCGGACTTTACCGTCGATCTGTATGAGCAGGATTGCGTGATCGCGGCGCTCCTCAAGGATGCTTTGGATCGCGCGGCAGATGATCCAGCGCTTGCGACTGCCGTGGCGCGCATGCGCTTACATGCGGGCGAGGACAGCATTGCCGGCCTTCGCCATACAGCTGAGCTGATCGAGCAGGGCGAGCTCGCGGCTCCTGACGTGGTGTATCTGGACCCCATGTTTCCCGGGCGCACCAAGAGCGCGGCGGTCAAAAAGAAGTTCCAACTCTTGCATCATCTGGAACAGCCGTGCGCCGATGAGGAGTCACTGGTCGAAGCTGCGCTTGCGGTTCACCCGCGCAAGGTGGTTATCAAGCGACCGGTGAAGGGGCCACTGCTTGCCGGCGTTAAGCCGAGCTATCAGCTTGCGGGTAAGGCCGTTCGCTACGATGTTTTGGTGCCGCCGCGCGCGTAGCTTGCGTGCGATGGTTGGCGCTCCGTCGGTGCCGTGCCGATGCGGGGCCTATTTCCAAGGGTGCGACGTCAGGTGCCAGCCGCCGCAGTATTCGCATTTGTAGCAGGCCAGCCCGCGGCGTCCGCGGTTTTCGCAGTCGGCCATAACTGCCTCGGCCTCGGCGCGCGTGTCGTAACGGTTTTTGCGTTCGCACGACTTGTAGCGCCAGACTTCATCGCGCTCGGCGTCCAGGGCGTCGCGGCGCTTGTCCTCGCGTGCAAACAGGTCGCTCATATCGCCGCCGGTAGCAGCGCCCAAAAACTCGCTTTTGGCTTTTGACCAGGCAGCTCGCTTTTTGCTTCCCATCTGCTTCGCACCCTCTAAAACGTTGGTATCATTGCTCAATCAAAGTGATACCAATAAACGTGAGGTCGCCGCGTGATGATCAGAAAAACCCTCGATACCGACATTCCCGCCGTCATGGCTATCTATGACGCCGCTCGCGCCTTTATGCGCGCACATGGCAACGCTACGCAGTGGCCCGAGGGCACGCCTTCGGCCGAGCAGCTGGCTGCCGATATTGCCGCTGGTGGCAGTTACGTGTGCGAATTCGACGGTCGCGTGGTGGCGACGTTTGCCTTTTTGCCGGGTCCGGACAAGTGCTATGACGTAATTGAGGACGGGCAATGGCGCAGCGACACTCCGTACGCCGTGTTGCACCGTGTGGCGTCCGATGGCACCGTGCACGGTATCGCGGCTGCGATGTTTGCCTTTGCCAAGGAGCGCGCCGACCACCTGCGTATCGACACGCACCAGGACAACCTACCCATGCAGGGTGCGAGCATCAAGGCGGGGTTTGAGCGCGCCGGCGTCGTGCATGTGTCGGACGGCACGCCGCGTGTTGCGTTTGACTGGCTGCGCGAGGCATAAGAGCAAGGGCTCGTGTCAGCAATGCGCGCGAACGAAAATGGCCCCGGGCGGGGCCATTTTTGGTAAAACGCGTTGTTGTGGGGCTTGCGTTGTTATCGCCCCAGATGAGCCCGGGCAGACAAAAAGGGGAGGTGCCGGCTTTCGCAAGGCGCGAACCTACGAAAATCGCCGCGCGGCAACGCAGGGCGATGAGCTCGGTCGGGGGATAGGGCCCGCTTCGCCCGCCGGCCCGTAAATTGTATCATCCAGTGTGGAACGAGGACGCCCGTTGCCGCGTGCGATGGGCTTGCAATAAGAGGAGAGCCATGTCGAAGCAAGCGGTCGTTGGAATCTTGGCGCATGTCGATGCCGGCAAGACCACGTTGGCCGAGGCCATGCTGTTCAACGCGGGTCGCATTCGCAAGCGCGGCCGCGTGGACGATGGCGATTCGCATCTGGATACGAACGCGATCGAGCGCGAGCGCGGCATTACGATCTTCTCGTCGCAGGCCGTGCTCGACCACGGCGATACCCGCGTCATACTTGTGGATGCGCCCGGCCACGTCGATTTTTCGGCCGAGGTGGAGCGCACGCTGCGCGCGCTCGACTATGCGATTTTGGTTGTGGGTGCCAACGACGGCGTGCAGGGGCACACCGAAACCCTGTGGCGCCTGCTTGCGCGCTATGACATTCCGACGTTCATCTATATCAACAAAATCGATTTGGAGAATCCCGGCCGCGATGTTTTGCTGGCGCAACTTGGGCAGTGTCTTTCCGAAGGCTGCCTGGATGCCAGCGAACTGTTGGCGGGCGGCGCCGTTCAGGAGGACGCCGCCGCGTTGGACGAGGCAGCGCTCGAGGAGTTTCTAGAGGCGGGCGAACTTTCTGTTGCAACGCTGTCGCGCATGGTTGCCGAGCGCAAGCTCTTTCCCTGCTTTGCCGGCTCGGCGCTCAAGGATCAAGGCGTGGACGAGCTGCTGGATGGCATATGCGCGCTGATGCGTGAACAGGCATGGCTTCCGGAGTTTGCCGCGCGCGTCTATCGTGTCAGCCGCGGGGATCGCGGCGAGCGCTTGGCTTGGGTTAAAGTGACCGGCGGCACGCTGCATGCCAAGCAGATGATTGACGGACGTTCCGGCGCCGAGGCATGGGAGCAGAAGGTCGATCAGGTACGCATCTATAACGGCGAAAAGTATGAGCTTGCCCAAGAAGTTGCTGCTGGCGGTATTTGTGCCGTGACGGGTCTTGCGCACGTTCGCCCAGGGGACGCCCTGGGCGCGGAGCCTGCGGGCGATGCGCCCGTCATTGCGCCAGTCCTCACCTATACGGTGCTTCCGGGCGAACACGATGTCCATACGGTGTTCAAAGCGTTGACCGAGTTGGCGGACGAAGATCCCATGCTCGGCGTAAGCTGGAATACGCATCTTGAACAGATTCATTTACAGTTGATGGGCGCCGTGCAACTCGAAGTCGTGCAGCGGGTGTTGGCTGATCGTTTTGGCCTTTCGGTTGCGTTTGAGTCTGGCGGCATTCTCTATAAGGAGACTATTTCGCAGCCGGTCGAGGGCATGGGCCACTTTGAGCCACTGCGCCACTATGCCGAGGTGCATCTGCGCCTGGAGCCGTTGCCAGCGGGTTCGGGCGTGCAGTTTGGCACCGTGACCTCGACCGACGAGCTCGATCTTAACTGGCAGCGTTTGGCACTCACCAACGCCATGGAGCGCGATCACCTGGGTGTGCTGACCGGCTCGCCCATCACCGATGTGCGCATTACGCTCACGGGCGGCCGCGCGCATGCCAAACACACTGAGGGCGGCGATTTTCGCCAGGCCACGTACCGCGCGATTCGCCAGGGGCTTATGCAGGCGCGCGAGGCCGGCGCGGCGGTACTGTTGGAGCCGTGGTACCACTTTGAGCTCGAGGTGCCGGGGGAGTGCGTGGGCCGGGCGCTTTCAGATGCCACGCGCATGGGTGCCGAGTACGAGCCGCTGACGATGGCGGGAGACCGGGCGAAGCTTGTGGGTCGCGTGCCGGCATCCGAGGTGCAGGACTATGCCCTGGAGGTGGCTGCCTACACGAGCGGTCGCGGACATCTGTATCTAGAGTTTGCCGGCTATGCGCCTTGCCATGATGCCGAGCGCGTAATCGAGGCTGCCGACTATGAGCCAGAGGCCGATCTGCCCAACACGCCCGACTCGGTCTTTTGCTCTCACGGCGCCGGTTACACGGTCAAATGGTACGACGTGCCCGCCGCGGCGCACGTAAAGGTCGATCCCTCCACCTTCCGCCCCTGGCGAGCAGCAGACGCCGAGTTTTTCGGCCACATGTGACAAAGGGACAGTTCCTTTGTCACATGCTAATGGTATAACTCGGTATAAGTTGGTATAACTATTAACAGGGTTTGCCAATCCGAGGAGGCCGACATGAATCCAAATCCCTTTAAGCCCACGGCTGGCAAGCGGCCTCCGATACTCATCGGTCGAGAGTCGGTCATCGAAGATTTCGAGGAAGGGCTCGATAACGGTGCCGGAGCGCCGGGCAGGCTCATGCTCATTACGGGAAACCGCGGCTGCGGCAAAACGGTTCTCCTGCGGGAGTTGCAACGTCTGGCCAGCGAGCGCGGATGGGCGGTTGTCTCCGATTCCGCTTCGCTTGGCTTATGCGACCGCTTGGCCGACGCGCTTCGCTCGAATAAACCCGTTGTGACGTCAATGGAGTTCGGTCCGTCGTTTGGCCGGATGTCGGTCGAGGCGGCGCGGGCAAAGGGCGAGACGTTGCGAGGGCTGGTCAACGAGCGGCTCAAGAAGCTCGGTCCAGGCAAGGGCATCCTGTTTGCGATTGACGAGGCGCAATCTGCGTCTATCGAGGAACTGGCGGCCCTTGCCGTTCTCTATCAGCAGGTGTTCGGAGACCAGGATGCCACGGGCTTGCCCGATAGCGACCAGCGCGGTCTTGCGCTGGTGTTCGCCGGCCTACCCAGTATGGTTGACGAACTGCTCGAAGAGCCGAGCGTGACGTTTTTGCGGCGTGCCCAGCAGCGTACGCTGGGGGCGATATCTTTGCCCAAGGTGCGCGATTCATATATCCAGACGGTCAAAGACGCTGGTCTTTACGTTGACGCGGAGACGGCGGACCTTGCGGCGCGCAAAAGCATGGGGCATCCCTATATGGTTCAGCTGGTGGGATATTACATGTGGCGGTCTACCGTCCGGCGTGGCTCGCAGGTCATCGAAAGGCGCGATGTCGAGGATGGCCATGCGGATGCCGTCTCCGAGTTCTACGAAGCGGTTGACGCGCCTCTATATTACGGGCTACGCAGTCCACAGCGCCTTTTTATCGAGGCCATGGCGGCTGACGAGAACAAACCGACTCGCATGGCGGATATCATTGAGCGCTGCGATCGTACCCAGAGCTGGGCGAGTAAATATCGCGCAAGCCTGATTCGCGAGCGCGTCATCGAGGCTGCCGGATACGGCCTCGTCCGGTTTACCGTGCCCATGCTGGGCGCGTACATTCGCGATCGCGTTTTATGGCACGAGTAGGGTGATAAAGGTGACGGAACAGAAGATGAGCCCGCAGGCTATCGAGGTGCGTGGTGCGCGCGTCCATAACCTCAAGGACATCGATATCGATATCCCGCTGGGAAAGCTCGTGGGCATTGCCGGCGTGTCGGGTTCGGGCAAGAGTTCGCTGGCACTGGGCGTTCTTTACGCCGAGGGCTCGCGTCGTTACCTGGAGGCGCTCAGCACCTATACTCGCCGTCGTCTGACGCAGGCCGAACATGCCCAGGTGGATGAGGTCTTGCACGTGCCGGCGGCGCTCGCGCTGCACCAGCGTCCGAGCGTACCGGGCGTGCGCTCGACCTTTGGCACCATGACCGAGCTCAACAATAGCCTGCGTCTGCTCTTTAGCCGTTGTGCCCATCACGTGTGCCCGCACTGCGGGGCGCGCGTGGAGCCGAGCCTTAACGTTGCTGCTGGCCTATCGCTCACGTGCCCCGCATGCGGCCGCGAGTTCTACGCGCCGGGTGCCGAGGACCTTGCCTTTAACAGCGGCGGCGCGTGCTCTACCTGCGGCGGCACTGGTGTCATGCGCGAGGTGGACGAGGCGAGTCTGGTGCCCGACGAGTCAAAGACCATCAACGAAGGCGCGGTGCTTCCCTGGGGTACGCTCATGTGGGATCTGATGAAGCAGGTGGCCGGGGAGATGGGCGTGCGCACCGACGTGCCGTTTAGCCAGCTCACGCCTCAAGAGCGCGATATCGTGTTCCACGGCCCGGCGGTTAAGAAGCACATTCTCTACGTTCCCAAAAACGGCGAGGGCGCCACGCCGCTCGACTTCACCTATTACAACGCCGTCTATACCGTCGAAAATGCGCTCGCCAAGGTTAAGGACGATAAGGGGCTCAAACGCGTTGCGCGCTTTTTGCGCGAGGGGCCATGCCGCGACTGTGGTGGCACGCGTCTTTCCGAGGCTGCGCGCCAGCCCCAAGTGCGCGGTATCAATCTGGCGCAGGCCGCGGCCATGACGCTGGGCGAGGCGATTGAGTGGGTGCGCGGGGTGCCCGCATCCTTGCCGTCCGAGATGCGGCCCATGGCGACGGATATCTGCGATTCGTTTTTGAGCGCGGCCCGTCGTCTAGTCGACCTGGGACTCGATTACCTTTCACTCGACCGCGCCGGTGCCACGCTCTCCACGGGTGAGCGCCAGCGCGTACAGCTTGCTCGCGTGGTGCGCAACCGATCGACGGGCGTGCTTTATGTGCTGGACGAGCCTTCGATCGGCTTGCATCCCGCCAATGTCGACGGCTTGGTGGGCGTGATGCGCGATCTGGTGGATGACGGCAACACCGTGGTTGTTGTCGACCACGATACACGTGTGCTGGCGGAAGCCGACTATCTGGTCGAGATGGGCCCCGTTGCCGGAGCAGGCGGCGGCAATGTGATCGCCGCTGGTACGGTAGACGAGGTCGAGCAATCGCAGAGCAGTCGCATCGCGCCGTTTTTGCGCGCCGAGCCCAAGCGCTTGCGTCCGCAGGTGACTGACGACGAAATGTTCGACCAGGGCCATATCCGCATGGCGACCGATGCCATCCATACCGTCAAGCCGCTCGAAGTCGATATCCCGCGCGGCCGCTTGGTTGCGGTTACGGGTGTTTCGGGTTCGGGTAAGACGACGTTGGTACTCGAGACGCTCATTCCGGCGCTTAAGGCGCAGGCAGCTGGTGAGCGCCTGCCGGGGCACGTGCGTTGGATAGATGCCGAGGGCATCGCGCGCGCAAACCTGATTGACGCTACGCCCATCGGCGCCAACGTGCGCTCGACGGTGGCAACCTATGCCGACATCCATGACGAGCTGCGCCGCGCCTTTGCCCGTACGCCCGAAGCCAAAGCGGCCGGCTACAAGGCGGGCGCCTTCAGCTACAACACTGGCGCCTTGCGCTGCCCTACGTGCGATGGCACGGGCTCGATATCGCTCGACGTGCAGTTTTTGCCCGATGTCGAGATTGTCTGCCCGGCATGCCGTGGTTCGCGCTACGCCGAGGCCGCCTCGCATATCCATCGCGAGGGCAAGGACGGGAGCTTGCTTACGTTGCCGCAGCTCATGGACATGAGTGTGGACGAGGCCCTCGACGCCACGGTGGGACTCAAGAAGGTTCAGACGCGCTTACAGACCTTGCACGACCTGGGCCTGGGTTATCTCACGCTCGGTGAGCCCACGCCGGCGCTTTCGGGCGGTGAGGCACAGCGCCTTAAGCTCGCGAGCGAGATGGGCCGCGTGCAGGACGACGCCGTATTCGTGTTCGACGAGCCCACAATCGGACTACATCCGCTCGATGTCCAAGTGTTGCTGAGTGTGTTCGACGGCCTCGTTGCCAAGGGCGCCACGGTTATCGTGATTGAACACGATCTCGACCTTATCCGCAATGCCGATTACGTGATCGACATGGGCCCGGGCGGTGGCGACGCGGGCGGGCAAATCGTCTGCGCCGGCACGCCGGGCGACATCGCCGCCTGCTCCACAAGCATCACCGGCCGCTACCTATAACCGAATGTGACAAAGGGACAGCCTCTTTGCCTCATTGATGCCTATTTCACGCATTGAGCCGCGAGATAGTCGCGGAAGAATGGCAATTCAAATGCGACGAGCCCTCGTCCTCGTTCCCCGATGATGCCGGCATCTATCATGCGGCGTCGGTAGCGGGAGACCTGCTGCGGCGAACGCTTAAGGCGCTCGACAAGGTCGGCGGTGGTGGACTCTTCCTCGTCATCGAGCATGGCGATGAGGAATCGCTTGTCCTCTGCAGTGAGTTCCCGATAGGTTGCCGCGAGGATTCGGTCGTCCATCTCGTCGCGCGCGATTTTGATTCCCAGGTCAAAGTCGCGTGACGAGATTTCCTTCGAATCGCTTGTGAGAT
The DNA here is from genome assembly GCA_902494605.1 of uncultured Collinsella sp. Lineage (GTDB taxonomy): Bacteria > Actinomycetota > Coriobacteriia > Coriobacteriales > Coriobacteriaceae > Collinsella. The sequence goes on along the minus strand of CABUUG010000020.1, from coordinate 3,944 downwards.
CCCAGGCACGGTAGCCTACGAGTTGCAATAGGAAGGGAAAACCAGAGATCGAGCGGACGGCTCTATCGATTCCCTCAGCATCTGCCAGGCGATCGTTTTCCTGGATTGTGCGAATCAAGGCCTCGCGTACGTCATAGTCGGCAATGCGACCCAGATGATATTGTTGGGCGCGGCGAAGGAACGAGACCGTCTTGTGGTTCAGTAGCGTCGATACGTTGTTGGGAAGTCCCGCCATGAGCAGGGCGACGCGTTTTCCATCGGTCACAAAGTGCTGATACGTCGCTGCGAGCTGAATCATCTCATCGAGTGTCGGGTCCACCTCGTCAACCGTGACGAGCAGACCGGTGCCCGCCTCGTTGAGCTGGTCGATGATGTCGCTCATGCGATAACGCCAGGTTGAGGCATCGTGAACGCGATTGACCTCGATGCTGCCGAGCGGTGCAATTCCGAGGCCGGTGACTTCGAAGTTCTTAGACGGGTCGATAAGATGGCCGGCAGCACGTTTCGCCCCGAACTCGATTTCCTCAAGCATTCCCGGGAGCGCGGTCGTCTTTACGGCTATCCAGCCGTGGGATTCCGCCCTTGTCGCGAGCGACGACATGAGAGCGGTTTTACCGGTTCCACGCGCGCCTGAGAAGATCGAGGTCAATTCTGGGCGCCTACGCTGGCTCAAGAAGGCACGGTCCAAATCCCGAATAATCTGTTGTCTGCCAGCGAGATGGGCAGGAACCTCACCAAAACTGGGGGTAAACGGGTTCTCGAGATATTTCACAAGGCTCTCCTTTCACACCGCCGTTTAACTTCATTTTACTTTAGTTAATTCTGATTAAAAGTGAGGGCTCTTTATCTAGAGCATCAATTAGGCGTGTGTGCCATCGGCGTGGCGCTTGAATGTGACAAAGGGACAGCCCCTTTGTCACATTCCCGGAAAGCCTGCCTGGCGCAGGGCCTCGTAGAGGACGATCGCGGCGCTGTTGGAAAGGTTGAGGGCGCTGATGCGGTAGTCGTCGGGATTGACGAAGTTGCCGCAGATATCCTGCCGAAGGATGGCCTCGTGGCTGTCCTCGGTATGCTCCAGCGATTCCTCGTGAGCTTCCCATGCCTCGGCGTTATCGAGCGAGTCGCAATCGCGCAGCATCGGGATGCGCTCGCAGCGCTCGGGCGCCGCGGCAAGCAGTGGCTCGGGAATGCCCGAGCTCTCGCTGCCAAAGACCAAGTAGTCGCCATCGCGGTAGGTACTCTGCGCATAGGTTCTGCGCGCCTTTTTGGTCAGCAGATGCAGGCGCTCGTCGGCAGGGGAGAGGCCGTTGCGCGCAAGGAAATCCTCCCAGCTGGCATAGGTCGTCACGTCCAAGTTTTGCCAGTAGCCCAGTCCGGCACGACGCACCGTCTTGTCGTCGAGCGAAAACCCCAGCGGCTCCACCAGATGCAGACGGGCGCCGGTGACCACGCAGGTACGGCCGATATTGCCTGTATTGGCCGGAATTTCGGGTGCATACAGCACGATATTGAACATGAATCTCCTTGGCTCAGAACGAAAAACCACCACGAAGGGCACCTTCGTGGTGGTTTGGCGGTTGTGTAGGCGGAAAAATGCCCGCTTGGATAAACCTAGGCGCGGTGCCAGTCGGTCAGGCAGGCATCGAGGGAGGCGATGAGCGCATCCTTGTCCATGTGACGGCCGATGATGCACAGGCTCGTCATGCGGTCGCCCGTCTCGTCGTCCCAAATCTGCATGATTTCGGGGTTCTCGTCGATGATCTTCTGCTTCTCGCCCTCGGGCGCCGAGTCGACAAACAGACCGTTCTCCATCAGGCGCATTTGGTGACCGGCCTGCTCAAACATGTAGCACATGTCCGGATCGCCGGTCTGCCACAGCGGGCCCTTGACGCGGATGACCTCGTCGGGCCACTCCTGCTCAACAAAATCGGTGAACTTCTGCAGGTCAAACGGCTTGCGGCGCGAGTACACAAAGGTCTCGATGTCGTACTCGAGCACCTCGGGGTCGTCGTGCTCCTCGGGATGCTCCATGGCCTCGATCCAGGCGGCGGAGTTGTAGGCGCGCATAAAGTCAAAGCGGTCGGTGTCGAGCAGCTCCTCCATAGGAACCTCTCCGTTTTGGGCCTCGACGATCACGGCGTCCTTCTGCAGGCTGCGCACGATGGCCTTGAGCTCGGCGATCTGCTCAGGGCTCACGGTATCGGTCTTGTTGAGGATTAGCGTGGAGCAGAACTCGATCTGCTGGATGAGCAGGCTCTCGATGTCGTCCTCGTCGATATCCTCAGCCAGCAGGTCGCGACCGCCGTTGAACTCGTCGTACATGCGGGCACAGTCGACCACGGCCACGATGTTGTCGAGCGCGAGCTTAGGCTCGCCGCCCACCTTGGCCTCGTCGCAGAAGCTCGAGATGGTGTAGGCGATGGGGATGGGCTCGCAAATGCCCGAGGCCTCGATGATGATGTAATCGAAGTTGCCCGAATCGGCGATGCCCTGCAGCTGGTTGGCCAGGTCATCCGAAAGCGTGCAGCAGATGCAGCCGTTGGTGAGCGGGATGAGGTCGTCGGTCTCGGAAAGGCCGCCGTCGGCGATGAGGCTGGCGTCCACATTGATCTCGCCGATATCGTTGACGATTACGGCGGCGCGGATACCGCCATCGTTAGCGAGGATGTGGTTGAGCAGCGTGGTCTTGCCGGCACCGAGGTATCCGGTAAGCATGATGATTTTCACGGGTTTGTTGGGCATGTGCCCTCCTTTGTTAGACATGGCTTACAGTTGAATCATATGCCAAACGCCTGCTCTTATACCCACGCGCTGGCAAATAACACAGGCTACTCCCAGGCTCCCCATACATCGGGGCAATAACCGACGGTGGCCTTTTTGCCGTTACGCACGATGGGCTCGGCTAGAACCTGCTGGTTCTCGAGCAACTTGTCGAAGCGCTGGCTGGGGGTGAGGTGCTGGATGAGCGCGAGCGTCTCCTCGTCCTTGGCCTTGGGGTTGAGCAGCTTGTCGATACCGCCGACCGCCTGCATCACGCTCGTGAGCTCGCCCTTGCTCATCTCCTTTTCCTTAAGGTCAATAAACTGCACCTTAATGCGGCGCTCCTTAAAATAACGCTGCGCCTTCTTGGTGTCGAAAGACTTTTTGGTGCCAAAAATTTGCACGTTCATGTATTTGTTCCGCCGTTCTACCTGATGAAGTTGGTGCGCTCGCGATCGGCTTCGGGGGCTTCGATGCCGGCGGCCTGTCCTGCCTCGATACAATGCAGGAGCCAGGCCATGTTCTTGCCGATGTTGCGCATGGTGGCCAGGCCCTCGGCGTCCTGGGCGGCCTCGCCCGGCATGGCACCAAACACGTTGTTCCAGTACGTGGAAGCAACCACGGGCATCTGGTTGATGGTGAAGTACTTATTGAGCACGTCGAAGGTGGTCGACGTGCCGCCGCGACGGGCAACGGCGACGGCAGCGCCCGGCTTGTGCGTAAAGGCCTTGCTGCCGGCATAGAAGGCGCGATCGAGGGCCGAAAGGATGCGTCCGCTGGGGTGCGCATAGTAGACGGGTGAGCCAAAGACAAAGCCATCTGCCTGCTCGGCGGCAGCGATCAGCTCGTTCACCACGTCATCGTCAAAGGTGCAGCGACCGCCAAGCTTGCCACACTGGCCGCAACCGATGCAATCGCGAATGGGCTTGGCGCCCAGCTGAAACACCTCGGTATCAATGCCTTCTGCATTAAGTTGCTCTGCGACTTCGGTGAGTGCGCGGGCGGTGTTGCCGTTTGCCTTGGGGCTGCCATTGACCAAAAGAACCTTCATCACAAACTCCCTCTGCTGTCGGTGACTTCTGCGGAGGATTATCGCACGAGAGGGTAGATGACGTGGGGGGGGGGGGGTGGGGGGGGGTGTTGTAAAAAGAGAGCCCCCCCCGAAGGGAACGGGGGGGGGGGGG
>CABUUG010000019.1 GCA_902494605.1 uncultured Collinsella sp. | reverse complement strand
GGTCGAGCACTTGGGATATTCAACAAACAATACCGCCATGGGATTTCCTTTCTTAGAGAAAACAGGTGTCTGGAAAACCGCACATCGACGACCACTCGCGATTGCAGCCGTTATTGTAGTCAATGTCGAAGCATAGGCAGTCGCGATGTCTCGTCTTAAGGCTAGCGCCTCGCATGGGCGCCGATCGGCCGAGTCACATGGCGCACCAACGCCGCTGCCAGCAATACCAACAGCATGGCGGTGACATAGCCCGCAGCATCGAATCCTAAATCGATAACGTCGAAATGCCTGCCGGGAACAAAGATCTTATGCACCTGGTCGCCAACGGAACAGGCAGCGCAAAAGAGAAACACAGGCACGCAACGGGAACACACACTCCATGGACGCCTGGAAAAGCAGACCACGATCACCGAGGCGAACAATCCGACGAAGAAAAATTCTACGGTATGGGCAACGCGACGGACGTTCGTGCCCACCCACATGCGAATGGAAGCAAGTCGGCCAGACCGGGCATTCGAGGCAGCCGAATCGGTTCCCCCGGTCATTCCGTTCTCCGCCTGGGCTTCACCCGTGGCATCGGCAGCCTGAACGCCCGTGGCCTGACCCTCCACCACACGTGCGGTGGACTCGCTCAGCAACGACGTCTCCACCGCATTTTGCTCCGTCAGCGCCCAGATGCCCGCCAGCGTTGCAGCGAACAGAACGATCGCGGTCCATCCGATTATTTGTTTTACGCGCGCCAAGGGCCAACCTCCTTTTTTTGAATATCAGCGAGTGTAGCCCCAAATGACATCGTCAACGTATCAAAATTTGAATCGCAACAGGAAGCGACAAAGCGACGCAAACCCCTACCCCGCCTCGCGCATCCAGCGATCGAACGTCCCCACGCACACGCCCAGGCACTTTGCTGCCTGGCTGCGGGTAATATCGCCTGCCTCATAGCTATCGCGCACCAGCTCAAACTGAGGAGGGCACGGCTTGCGAGGTCGACCGAAACGGACCCCTCGCGCCCGCGCCGCCGCAATTCCCTCCGCCTGGCGCCGATGGATATTCTCGCGCTCCACCTGCGCCACGTAGCTCAGCAGTTGCAGCACAATATCGGCAATCAGGGTGTTGGTCACATCCGGCGCGCCGCTGGCCCTGACGCGCGTGTCAAGCAATGGCATGTCCAACACCACAATGGCAACCCCGAGCTCCTTGGTAATGCGTCGCCATTCCTCAAGAATCTCGGAGTAATTACGGCCAAGTCGGTCGATAGAAAGCACCACCAGCACGTCCCCGTCTCCCAGGACGTGGAGCAGCTCGCGATAACGCGGTCGATCGAAGTTCTTGCCGCTCGCATGGTCGGCATAAATATTCGCCGAGCCCACGCCATAGGCGCCCAGCGCATCCAGCTGCCGATTAAGATTCTGATCGCGCGAACTCACCCGCGCATAACCGTACACCGTCGCCATCTCATCCCCGCTTTCTTGTAAACCTGCCAAAAAGGGACAGGTTTATTTTGGTAGGTTTTACCTCTCAAATAGCAGGTAAGCGGGCGGCCGAGCAGACGGCAAGGTAGCCACGATTCAAATGCGAAGGGCGGTCCCGAAAGGCCGCCCTCCGCTCCCCCACCATGAGTCGGGATTTAGCTAATGGATAAGCTTAAAGTCCAAGTGCCCACGCGTGGTATTGACGCGCGAGACCTCGATGATCACGCGCTGCCCCAGCTCGTAACGAGTCCCCGTGTCGGCGCCCGTCAGCGTAAGCGCATCCTCGTCGAACTCGAACCACTCGTTGCCCAGGCTCTTGATTGAAACCAAGCCTTCGACCTGCGTTAGGTCCAAGCGCACAAAGAGGCCCATGCTGCTAACCCACGAGACGGTTCCGGCATAGCGCTCGCCCAGACGGTCCTCATAGTACTGGGCAATCTTGATCTTTTGCGTCGCATGGCTGGCGGCATCTGCCGCGCGCTCGGCATCGCTGCATGCGCGGCAGATCTGCGGCAGAATGCGCGGCAGCGACTCGCGCCCCTTGCCGATCAGCCGCGGCGTACGGACCAAGGCGTCCTTGCCGCCGAGCTGCTCGTAGGCCAACTGCAGTTTGAGCACGCGGTGCACCACCAGATCGGGGTAGCGACGGATGGGACTCGTAAAGTGACAGTAGCACGGCGCGGCGAGCGCAAAGTGGCCCTCGTTGCGCGGCTTGTACAGCGCGCGCTGCATGCTGCGCAGAAGCAGCGTGTTGACGAGCGGTGCGTTGGCCGTACCGGCGGCAGCATCGACTGCAGCCTGCAGCTCATCGGGACTCCCCAGGGCAATACCGGCAGCACGGCGATCGTCGATGATGCCTAGCTGCGCCAGCGCAACGGCGGCACCGTGCAGGCTATCGGGGCTCGGATCCTCATGCACGCGATAGCAGGCCTCGATATCACGGTCCGCCAGCCACTCTGCAACGCACTCGTTGGCGAGCAGCATGGCTTCCTCGATAAGCGACGTGGCACACGAACGCTCGCGCGCCACAATCTGCACGGGCACTCCGTCCTCATCCAATAGAGCGCGAATCTCGGCCGTGTCAAAATCGACTGAGCCGCGGGCGCGACGAATACGACGGCGAAGTTCGGCGAGTTCGTTGGCGGCGACAAGGAAATCGCCGAGGTCGATGTTGTAGCCGCGGGCGGTCTCCTCGCATGCAAGACCGCGCTCAAGCGCTTCCTCGCGCGAGGTCTCAGCAGCCGCAACATCCTCGGCCGCACCCTCCAGCACCGAATACTCAACCGCGCCGGCACGCACCAGCAGCGCCTCGGCGCCGTCATAGTCCATACGCACACGCGAGCGAATCACGCTGGGGTACGGATCGTAATGCCGCACGCGACCCTGCGCATCAAGCTCGATATCGACGGTAAACGCCAGGCGGTCCTCATCAGGGCGAAGCGAGCACAGGTCACAGGACAGGCGTTCGGGCAGCATGGGAAGCACGCGATCGGCCAGATACACCGATGTCGTACGATGACGAGCCTCAAGATCGATATGTCCGTCCCAAGCCACATAGTGTGAAACGTCGGCGATATGCACACCCAGCTTGTAGCCACCCTCGGGCGTGCGCTCCAACGAAATGGCATCGTCAAAGTCGCGCGCGTCGACTGGGTCGATCGTGATGACAAAGCGGTCGCGCAGATCGCGGCGGAGCGGGTCCTTAAGCGCCGCGGACACATCGAGCGAAAGCCCCTCGGCCTCGGCCAGCGCGGCCTCGGGATAGCTATCGGTATAGCCGTAACGCGCCATCACATATTGAACGCCCAAATCGGGCGCGTCATCTCCGCCAATGCGGCGCTCGATCGTCACGGTGCCCGATTCCAGGCGCGTCGGGTAGGTCAAAATGCGCGCGACAACGGCATCACCCGGGCGGACGCCCAGGCAATCCGCCGAGGTATCCTCGGGCAGGATGAAGAAGTCGGCCTTCAGGCGCGAATCGAGCGGCTCGATCACACCGAGCGGACCGGCGGTCTGGTACGTACCCACCACGCTTATGGCTGCGCGCTCAACCACGCCTTCGATCACGGCGCGCCGCTCACCGTGCGGGCTGTTCTTAATGCTCACGGCAACGGTATCGCCATCCATAATCTCGCGCTTGCCACGGCCCATGACCTTGTAGTCGCCATTCTCGGTTATGACATAGGCACTGTGCTCATGGAGCTGCACGCGCCCGGTCAGGCTCGGACGGCGTTCGCTGCGCACCGGCCCGCGCTTATTGCGAGCTCCACGCTTATGCTTGTTATTGCGCCCCATGGCGCCTCCTAACTATCGATTGCCGACTCCAAAGAGTCTACCCAAATGATTCGCCATCCTGCCGTCCCCTAGGGATCAAAAAACGGGCCGCCCCATAAGAGACGACCCGTTGGAAGGGATGAATTCCAGGCATGCCTACACGCGCAGGTAGCGGCGCATGGCGATGGCAGAACCAAAGAGACCGATAATCACGCCGACCAGAATCAGCGCAGCATAGGTCACCAGGTAGTACTGCATCGGCAGGGCAAACGACATCCAGCCGATGCTCTCCTGCAGACGCGGAATCATCAGATTGCGCAGCAGCTCCAGAACGCCGATGGAAAGCAGCGAGCCCAAAATGGCCTGCAGCACGCCCTCGGTGATAAACGGGCCACGAATGAAGCCGTTGCTGGCGCCGACCAGACGCATAATCGCAATCTCACGACGACGCGCCGTGATGGACAGGCGAATCGTGTTGTTGATGAAGATGAATGCGATAAAGGTCAGAAGGCCAACGAGCACCACGGCGGCGATGCGGATGTAGTTGGTCACCTGGAACAGGCGGCTCACTTCCTCCTGGCCGTACAGCACGCTCGCGTTGACGTCGCCGTCATCCGCGATCTTCTGGAAATCGGCATCCTTCTTGAGCTTCTTGGCCGTGCTCTCGACCTGAGACGGATCGTCCATCTCAATCGCAAACGAGGCGGGCAGCGGGTTCTGGCCGTCGAGCGCGCTCATGGTGGCGTCGGCGTTACCCGACATCTTGCTCGTGTACTCGGCCAGCGCGTCGTCCTTATCCTTATAGGTCACGGACTTGACGTTGCTCCACGTCTTGAGCTCGGCCTCAAAGGCCTGGACGTCTGCCTGATCGGCGTCATCGCTAATAAAGGCATTAATGACAACCTGATCCTCGACGGTACCGATCACGGAGTTCAGCATCGCGGAACCCATAATGAACAGGCCGATGATAAACAGCGAAAGGAAGATCGTGATGACGGCGCCGAGCGAGGTAGTCCAGTTACGGAAGAAGTGGCTGATTGCCTCTTTGAAGGAGTAGCCCACGTTAGTTGGTGCCATAGTTGCCGTAACCTCCCCTCTCCTGGTCGCGAATAACGTGGCCGCCCTCGAGGGCGATCACGCGACGGTGCATGCTATCGACCATCTCGCGGTCGTGCGTGGCGACGATCACGGTGGTGCCGGTGCGGTTAATACGCTCGAGCAGCTTCATGATGCCCAGCGAGATCGCCGGGTCGAGGTTACCCGTGGGCTCGTCGCAGATCAGCAGCGGCGGACGGTTGACCATAGCGCGGGCGACGGCAACGCGCTGCTGCTCGCCACCGGAAAGCTGGTCGGGCAGCGAGTCCATCTGATCGGCCAGGCCGACCAGACGCAGCACCTCGGGCACCTGGCTGCGAATGACGCCCTTGGGCTTGCCGATGCACTGCAGGGCAAACGCCACGTTTTCGTAGGCGGTCTTTTGCGGCAGAAGCTTAAAGTCCTGGAACACGGCGCCAATCTGGCGGCGCAGGAACGGAACCTTGCGGTTCTTGATCTTCATGAGGTCCTGACCGGCAACCAGGATGCGGCCGCTCGTCGGCTTGACGTCGCGGTTGAGCGTCGACAGCAGCGTGGTCTTACCCGAACCGGAGTGACCGACCAGGAAGACGAACTCGCCCGGATAGATCTCGATGTTGATGTCGTCGAGTGCAGGCTTGTTGGGCTGTGCCGGATAGATCTTGGTGACATGCTCCATAAGGATGACGGGCTCGACACCGGCCTGCTTGGCCATCTTCTTGCGGCTGGCCTGCGGATCGATGGGCGCAAACACCGACGTGAAATCGGGGTTGTTGAGCGCGTTATCGAGGCTTGCGACCTCGGCGGCCTGATCGCTCTCGACCACCGGGGCAGCAGGCTGCGTGGGGTCGGGAATAGCGGCAAAGAGACCGGACTGCGCAGGCTGAGGAGCCGGCGTCGCAGGGGCCATGGGGTCGGGAATGCCGGCCATGGTAGGCTGCGGCGTGGCGGCGCCAGCCTGAGGCTGCTCCACGCGAGCGGTCACGGCCTGAACGGGCTCAAAACCCGCCGCGCCGGAAAGCGCGACATCGCTGGTTGGATTGTAGGCAAAGGGATCGGATGCCGGCTGTGCCTGATCTGCCGGCTGAGCGGGGGCCTGAGTAACAGGCTGGCCCTCTGAATCCGGAGTGGCGAAACGACTGCCCTGGACGCCTGCCTGCGTCTTGGGGGCATCATCGCCCGCACCGGAGGTACGGAAGTGGTTACCCACTGGTGCTCCTTATCGTCGTGCGTTTAAACTACATGAGCGCTTTGTATTTTAGCAGTATTAGCTTTGCTGCACATAAGAAGCATGGCGTGCTTAGGGATCCCGTCGGCCGGGCACAGGGTTACTCTCCAAATCGTCCTCGGACATGTCGGAGCCCCCGCTGCGCGCTTCGCGCTGCGGGGGCTCCTCCGTCCTGCGGAAAGATTTGGAGAGTAACCCTGTACCCGGCCTGCGGCTACTAAGGGGCCGCCGCGTTTATCTTGGGGTGCTGCATATACAAAGTTGGAAGGGTCTGAATTGCACTTTGCCGATATATGCCCTTTTCCCTGATGAGACCGTGCTTGAGGGGCGTCTTCATGAGTTGCGGTGAAATAGGGACTGTTGAGCCTTTAAGCTGGCAAAACAGTCCTTATTTCACCGCAATTGAAACAGGGGCGCTATCCAAGAGAGCGCCCCTGCCGGGTTTCCATAGTACTGGCGAAGCAGTCCTTGAAATCCGTCTTGCCTTATGCCAAGAACTCCTTGGTGGTCGCCACGATGTTGGCGGCGTCCAGGCCATACTTGTGCAAGAGCTCGGCACCCGGGCCGGACTCACCGAAGGTGTCGTTGACGCCGATCTTCTTGAGCGGCGTCGGGCACTGCTCGCACAGGACGTCGGCAACGGCGCTGCCCAGGCCGCCGATCACGGAGTGCTCCTCGACGGTCACGACGTGGCCGGTCTTGGTGGCGCTCTTGACGATCAGGTCGGCGTCGATGGGCTTGATAGTGTGCATGTTGATGACCTCGGCATCGATGCCCTCGGCAGCAAGCTGCTCGGCAGCCTCGAGAGCCTCGCCGACCATCAGGCCGCAGCCGATGATGGTGACGTCGGTGCCCTCGCGCATGACGATGCCCTTGCCCACCTCAAACTTGTAGGTCTCGGGGTCGTTAATGACCGGCGAGGCCAGACGGGCAAAGCGCATGTACACGGGGCCGTCGCACTCGTAGGCGGCGCGCGTCACGGCACGGGCCTCCACGTCGTCGGCGGGAACGATAACGGTCATGCCGGGGATGACGCGCATCAGGGCGATATCCTCGCAGCACTGGTGCGTGGCGCCGTCCTCGCCCACCGAGATACCGGCGTGCGTGGCACCGATCTTTACGTTGAGATGCGGGTAGCCAATGGAGTTGCGAACCTGCTCAAAGGCGCGGCCGGCGGCAAACATGGCAAAGCTGCTCGCGAAGGCAACGCGGCCGGTGGTCGCGATGCCAGCGGCAACACCCATCAGGTTGCTCTCGGCGATGCCCACATCGAAGAAGCGGTCGGGGCAGGCGGCCTTAAACTTGCCGGTCTGCGTGGCGGCGGCCAGGTCGGCGTCGAGGACCACAAAGTCATCGTGCTCGTTGGCGAGCTCGACGAGGGCCTCGCCGTAGCTTACGCGCGTGGCGATTTTCTTGACGTCTGCCATCCTAGAGCTCCTCTCCGGCGGCCGTGAGCTCTGCCATGGCCTGCTCAAACTGTTCATCGTTGGGGGCCTTGCCGTGCCAACCAACCTGGTTCTCCATAAAGGAAACACCCTTGCCCTTCATGGTCTCGGCGATAATGGCGGTCGGCTGACCCTTGGTGGCGCGAGCCTCGGCAAAGGCGGCGCGGATCTGATCGAAGTCGTTGCCGTCGGCGAGCTCCACCACATGGAACTTAAAGGCGCGGAACTTGTCGGCGAGCGGCATGGGGTCGTTGACCTCCTCGACGGGGCCGTCGATCTGCAAGCCGTTGTGGTCGACAATCACACAGAGGTTATCGAGTTGCTGGTTGCCGGCGAACATGGCGGCCTCCCAGACCTGGCCCTCCTCGCTCTCGCCATCGCCCAGCAGGGCGTAGGTGCGATAAGAATCGCCCCAGTGCTTGGCGGCAACCGCCATGCCCACGGCGGCGGAGATGCCCTGGCCCAGCGAGCCGGTGGACATATCGACGCCCGGGGTGTCGTTCATGTTGGGATGACCCTGCAGGTGGCTGCCGATGTGACGCAGCGTCTCGAGGTCCTCCTTGGGGAAGAACCCGCGCTCGGCGAGCACGGCGTACAGACCCGGAGCACAGTGGCCCTTGGAAAGCACAAAACGATCGCGGTCGGCCTTGCGGGGATCGGCCGGGTCGACGTTCATTTCCTCAAAGTACAGATAGGTCATGATGTCGGCAGCGCCGAGCGAACCGCCCGGATGGCCGGACTTGGCAGCGTGCACGCCGGTGACGATGCCCTTCCTTACCTCGTTGGCAACCTTTTTGAGCTCTTCGTCGCTCATTGTGCCTTCCTTTCATCCTCATTAGACAAAATGCGCACGGCACGGAAAGGTAATCCCAACACAGCCGCAATGCACGTACGTCATTCATTATGCTGGAAACTGATGGCTTTACCAGACTTTTTATCATTATTTGAGCAATTTAGCAGGCAGACCCGCTGATGAAACGGTTTATCAATGTGAACGTCTTTTGGATGGAACGCAGTCGGCCCTACGCGTTAATGTCCTTGAAGCCCTCACCGAAGGTCTCCGTGACATCGGCCACCGTCACGATGGCATGCGGGTCGCGCTCACGCACAATGGTCTTGAGCGTGTTGAGCTCGCGGCGGTTCACAATCACCATGATCACCGGCTTCTCGGCACCCGAGTACATGCCGGTCGCCTTAAACTTGGTGCAGCCGCGACCCAGGCCATACATGATGTCGGCCGCGATATCGGGAAACTTGTCCGAGATGATGAGTACCATACGGCGCCTGTTACCGCCGTCGACCACAGCATCGATCACATAACCGCTAATGACCATTGAAAGGCCTGCATACAGCGCGTTTTCGACCGAGAAGACCGGGGCCGAAAGCGCGCATACGGCAACGTCGATCGCCATGACGGTGGAGCCCACCGGTAGGGACGTATTGCGCGAGATGATCTGGCCGATCGTGTCGGAGCCGCCGGTGTTGGCACCGGCGCGCAGCACCATGCCGTAGCCGATGCCCGTGATAATGCCGCCCCACATGGCGGGAAGCATAAGATCGGCATGTGCCAGCGGCGCCACAAACGGAGCGAACAGGTCGGTGAAAAAGCCCAGCAGCACAAAACCCGTCGCCGTCTGCACCACGTAGAACATGCCACCCTCGCGCATAACGACCAGCAGCAGCAAGGCATTCATCACGATGGTCTGGATACCGACGGGAAGCGATATGCCATACGAGGCGCCGACCGCCTGAATAATGGTGGCGAGGCCCGTAACGCCGCCGGCGGCAAGGCCATTGGGGATCAAAAACAGGTCCGTCGCGATAGCGGCCAGAGCGCAGCCCAGCATAATCTTGGGCAGATCGTGAAAGAAGTTCATCGAAAGAATGCGCTTGATGTCCAGACGATATGCCATGCTGCCTCCCTCAAAAAAGCGCACCCCGTCGGATGCGCTTTGAACTTCTTGCTGTATTCGATTCTACCGATTCGGAGAGCAAATACCACCCCCGTGCAGGGCTTGAATCGGCCTAAACCTCAGCCCAAAGATTTAGGCGCTCTGGCTTTCCGCATCGGCGTTGCCGGTCGCCCAGCGATGGTAGCCGATCACAAACGGGTCCAGGTCGCCATCATCGAGGACGGCCTCGACGTTGCTGGTCTCCACGCCCGTACGCAGGTCCTTGACCATCTGGTACGGGTAGAGCACGTAGCTGCGAATCTGGTTGCCAAACCCGATCGTGGTCTTGGGCCCGCGGATCTCGTCGAGCGCCTCGGCACGCTTCTCGAGCTCGATCTCGTACAGACGGGCCTTGAGAATCTGCATGCACGCGGCCTTGTTCTGAATCTGGCTGCGCTCGTTTTGGCAGGTAACCACAATGCCGCTGGGAAAATGCGTCACGCGCACGGCGGAGTCGGTGGTATTGACGCCCTGACCGCCCGGACCGCTCGCGTGGTACACGTCCACGCGGATGTCGTCGGGGTTGATCTCGATGTCGATATCATCGGGCAGTACGGGAATGACCTCGACGCCGGCAAACGTAGTCTGACGGCGCTTCTTATCATCGGTGGGGCTAATACGTACCAGGCGGTGCACGCCGGCCTCGGCGCGCAGCATGCCAAAGGCATCCTTGCCCTCGACGGTAAAGGTCGCGCGATCAATGCCGATGATCTCGGCGGCTGGGCAGTCGTTAATCGTGACCTTCCAACCGCGGCGCTGGCAGTACTTCATGTACATCTTAAAGAGCATGAAGGTCCAGTCCTGCGCCTCTAGGCCACCCTGTCCGGGCTTGATGGTCACAATCGCGTCGCCGTGATCGAACTCGCCGGTAAACCAGCTCGAGAGCTCGAGCTCGTCGATGGCGCGGGCCAGGCGCTCCGCCGTCGCGGCAGCCTCCTCGCGCAGCGCGGCGGCATCGGGGTCATCCCCCATCTCCTCGGCAAGCTCCAGCGCGGCGCGGGCATCGGAAAGCTCGCCGCGCGCGGTATCCACGGCAGCGATATCTTCCTTGGCGCGAGCGATCTCTTCCATGGTGGCGCGGGCGGCATCGGCGTCATCCCAAAAGCCGGGGGCCACGCTTTTGGCCTCGAGCTCGGCCACGCGCGTGCGCTTCTCGTCCAAATGGAGATACGACTCGACCTCGCCGAGCCGGTCCGCAAACGCGTCCAACTCGGCGGGTGTTACCTCTAAAGCCTCGGCCATTAACGATTCCTGCCGTGGCAATACTTAAACTTCTTGCCGCTACCGCAGGGGCAAGGATCGTTGCGGCCCACGTTGACGTACGGGTCGTCGCTCTCGTCCTTACGGTAGGTGGTCACCTTGCCGCCGTTGTTGACGGCAGCCGGACCGCCCTGGACGGCCGTGCGAGCCTGCGTCTGAGCCTGCTTGCGCAGCACCGAGTTGCCGTTGTCGCCATCGACATCGGCGGGGCCGGAGAAGCGCGCACCCTCGAGTGCGGGGTCTTCCTTGTGCTCCACGGCCTGCGGGGCAGCCTTGATCTCGATGCGCAAAACGGTGCGCAGATAGTCCTCGTACATGGTGTCGACGAGCATCTGGAACGCGCCGTAAGCCTCGGTCTTGTACTCGACCAACGGGTCGCGCTGGCCAAAGCCGCGCAGGCCGATGCCGGTCTTGAGGTAGTCCATCTCCTGCAGGTAGTTCATCCAACGGGTATCGATGACGCGCAGCATGACCTGGGTGTTGAGCTCACGCATCAGGTCCTCGCCCAAGCGCTCGGCCTTCGTGTTGTAGCACTTCTCAACGTATGCCAAGACATCGGCGGCAAGGGCCTCGTAATCCTCGTCGGGGAACTTCGGCGTATCGATATGGCCGGTCAGCTCCACGACCCACTTGTGCAGGCCCTCAAGATCGCGCTCGCCATCGTGGCTGTCCTTGGTGCAGAACTCCTGCACGCAGCGATAAACCGTGTCGTGCATGACCTCGGTGATGTGGTCGGTCAGGTCCTTGCCGTCCAGAATCTTGTTACGCTCGGCGTAAATGACCTGGCGCTGCTTGTTCATGACGTCATCGTACTCAAGGACGCTCTTACGCATGGAGAAGTTGATGCTCTCGACCTTGTGCTGGGCGTTCTCGACGGCCTTGGAAATGATCTTGTGCTGAATGGGCATGTCGTCGCCCATGTCGGCCGTGACCATCATCTTGGAGACGCGGTCCATCCTGTCGCCGCCGAACAGACGCATGAGGTCGTCCTCGAGCGACAGGTAGAACTGGGTCTCGCCCGGGTCGCCCTGACGGCCGGAACGGCCGCGCAGCTGGTTGTCGATACGACGGGATTCATGGCGCTCGGTGCCGATGACGGTCAGGCCGCCGGCGGCAAGCACGCGCTCGCGCTCGGCCTTGCAGGTCTCCTTGGCCTCGGCGTTAAACTGCTCGAGCTGCTCGGGCGTCACGTCCTCCATGGTCAGGCCCTCGTACTCCAGGCGCTCGCGCACCAGCTCGTCGGGGTTGCCGCCCAGCAGGATGTCGGTGCCACGACCGGCCATGTTGGTGGCAATGGTCACGGCGCCGTAGCGTCCGGCCTGGGCCACGATATGGGCCTCGCGCTCGTGGTGCTTGGCGTTGAGGACCTCGTGCGCGATGCCGCGCTTGGTAAGGGCGGCCGACAGCTTCTCGGAGCTCTCGATGGAAACGGTGCCCACCAGGACCGGCTGGCCCTTGGCGTGACGGCGCTCGACGTCGTCGGCAACGGCGTTGTACTTGGCCTGGATGGTGCGGTACACCAGATCCTCATGGTCAACACGCTGCACGGGTTTGTTGGGGGGGATGACCTCGACAGGCAGTTTGTAAATCTCGCGGAACTCGGCGTCCTCGGTGAGTGCCGTACCGGTCATGCCGGAGAGCTTGTCATAGAGACGGAAGTAGTTCTGCAGGGTGATGGTGGCCAGCGTCTGGTTCTCCTCGCGCACGAGCACGCCCTCTTTGGCCTCGATGGCCTGGTGCAGACCCTCGGAGTAGCGGCGGCCTTCCATGATGCGGCCGGTGAACTCGTCGACGATCTTGACCTCGCCGTTGGTGACCACGTACTGCTTGTCGCGGTGGAACATGTACTGGGCCTTCAGCGCCTGCTGCAGGTGGTTGACCAGCTGGCCCGAAAGGTCGGCATAGATGTCCTCGATGCCCAGGCGGCGCTCGATCTTCTTAAGGCCGCGCTCGGTGGCGGCGATGGTGTGCTTGGCCTCGTCCATGACGAAGTCGCCCGTGGGCTCAACGTCCTCGGTGGCGGCAAGCATGTCATGCGAGACGTCCTCGCCGCGCTCAAGGCCGCGCACGGCACGCGCGAAGTCCTTGTAGGTGCTGGCGGACTTGGTGCCGGCACCCGAGATGATGAGCGGCGTACGCGCCTCGTCGATCAGGATGGAGTCGACCTCGTCGACGATGGCGTAATGGTGGCCGCGCTGCACGCGCTGCTCGGGGCGGGTGACCATGTTGTCACGCAGGTAATCGAAACCGAACTCGGAGTTGGTGCCATAGGTGACATCGGCCTGGTAGGCCGGGCGCTTAAGCTCGAGCGGCATGTTGTTCTGCAGCAGACCGACGGTCATGCCCAGGTACTTGTAGATGCGGCCCATCCACTCGGAGTCGCGCTTGGCCAGGTAGTCATTGACGGTAACGACGTGCACACCCTTGCCGGCAATAGCGTTGAGGTAACCGGCCAGCGTGGAGACCAGGGTCTTGCCTTCGCCGGTCTTCATCTCGGCGATATGCCCCTCGTGCAGTGCCATGGCGCCGATAAGCTGTACGTCAAAGTGACGCATGCCCGTGATGCGCTTGGAAGCCTCACGCACGGTGGCAAAAGCCTCGGGGAGCATGTCGTCGAGCGACTCGCCGTTGGCGTAACGCTCACGGAACTTATCGGTCTGGGCGCGGAGTTCCTCCTCGGTCATCTTCTCAAACTGGGGCTCAAGACCGTTGATCTGGTCAACGATCTTGTAGTAGCGCTTGAGGTCCTTATCGGATCCAAAGGACAGCAGCTTTGACATGAATCCCATGTGGTTTTCCTTTTTTGGCCATCGCCCACGCCATGCAGCCTTGGGCGAGTTAAACACAGATAAATGTACTTTAGCCAAACAAGGCGCGGCCTATACGGTCGACCTCGACCGCCACGTAATAACTACGACCAACCTGCCAAACAGGGACAGGTTTATTTTGGCAGGTTTTATCTGGGCAAACGCTACATCTCTGCCATTTGGTGCAAACGGACCTGTCCCCCTTCGCACCAATTTGGTGCCATGGGAGCAGGTCCGTTTGCACCAATAAAAGAAAAGGGCCGCGCACCCAGATGGATACGCGGCCCTTTAGCCATGAATGCGAGTGTTTGCTCGGCGAGCTATTTACTCAGCAGCCTCGGTGGTCTCGGCCTCGGCAGCGGCCTCCTCGACGGGAGCCTCTGCGGGAGCCTCGGCAGCCTGCTTGGCAGCCTCCTCGGCGAACTTAGCGGCACGCTTAGCCTTCTCGGCAGCCTTAGCCTCAGCGGCGGCCTTACGAGCGGCCTCGGCCTCAGCAGCCTTGGCGGCCTTGGCAGCCTTGGCCTCCTCAGCCTTCTTGAGCTGGGCGGCAGCGGCGCCACCGAACTTGTCGGCGAACCGCTGGACGCGTCCACCGGTGTCGACGAACTTCTGCTGGCCGGTGTAGAACGGGTGGCACTCGTTGCAAAGCTCGACCTTCATCTCGGACACGGTAGCGTGCGTCTTGAAGGTGTTGCCGCAGGAGCACGTCACCGTGCACTCGACATACTGGGGATGGATACCCTGCTTCATGGTAGGACTCCTTATTGGTCAGGCGCTGGTTACCGATCAGCGCATAAGGCGTCTTGGTTTCCGACCAAGACAACAAACTCGGCTATGGTACCACGGCGCCGCGCGTCCCACAAAAGGTTCACGGTCTTTGCGTTGTGCGGCGCGCCCAAGACACGGCAGACGACACGACGAATCGCGGCAAACGGGCGCCTTTGCCCCTTCTCCCATGTTGCAGACGTGTAACGCCGCAGCAAGCACACCCTTTTTGACGCCAGACAGGTACAATGATGAACACTGTACCGTAGCGGAGCGCCCCGCGCGCCGCAACCACGCGAAAGGGTTTCCCATGGCCGAGATCTCGTCCTCCCGCATCGTCATCACCGTCCTTGGCAAGAACCGCCCCGGCATCGTCGCCGGCGTCACCCGTGTTCTGGGCGAGGCCAACGTCGACATCCGCGACATCACGCAGTCCATTATCGAGGGCATCTTCACCATGACCATGCTGGCCGACACCGCCGAGTCCAAGCTCGACTTCGCCGAGCTGCAGAAGGCGCTGGCCGAGGCCGGCGAGCTTTCGGGCGTCAACGTGTCCATCCAGCGCGAGGACGTCTTTAACTTTATGTACCGCCTGTAGGGAACAAGCCGCTCGGGGCAGCTTGACGTCATATCGTCCAAGCGCGCGGCCCCAAAGCGGACCGGAGAGGAGCGCGCATGGCCTACGACGCCAAGAAAATCTACTACCGCTTCGACGATCACCTGAGCCGCCTGGTTCTGGATTACGAGGCGAGCCGTCAGATTTCGCCCGAAAGCGAAAACCTCTACCACGGCCTGCCGACCGCCCCGTACGACGAGGGCCTGTTCGTAGAGCATAACGTCAAGCGCGGCCTGCGCAACGCCGACGGCTCGGGCGTGGTCGCGGGCCTTACCCGCATCTCGGACGTGCACGGCTACAACAAGGTCGACGGCAAAGTCGTGCCCGACCAGGGCAAGCTTACGCTGCGCGGCTACAGCATCGAGGACCTGGTCAACAACGCCCAGGCCGAGAATCGCTACGGTTACGAAGAGGTCGCCTACCTGCTCATCACGGGCTCGCTGCCCAACAAAGAGGAACTCGACGGTTTTTGCGGACGTCTGGGCGCTTTTAGGCACCTGAGCGACGAGTACGTCAAAGAGTTCCCCATGACCACGGTGTCGTCGAGCATCATGAATGTGCTTCAGCGCGCCGTGCTGCTGCTCTACGCCTTCGACGCCGAGCCCGACGCCATTACACCCGAGCACGAAATCGACGTCGCCATCTCCATGCTCGCCCGTCTCCCCCGCATCGCCGCCTTCGCGCATATGGCCTCGGTCGCCAAGCGCCGCGGCTCCGAGGTTCATGTACCGCATCCCACACCCGGTCTCTCCACCGCCGAGACCATCCTGCAGGTGTTGCGCGGCGGCATGGCATTCACCCGCGACGAAGCCATGCTGCTCGACGTGATGCTCATGCTGCATGCCGAGCACGGCGGCGGCAACAACTCCACGTTTGCCTGCCGCGTGCTGTCTTCCTCGGCCACCGACCCGTATTCCGCCTACGCCGCGGCCATCGGCTCGCTCAAGGGCCCGCGTCACGGCGGCGCCAACGCCAAGGTCGTGTCCATGCACGAGGACATCCGTGCACATGTCTCCAATTGGGAGGACGAGGACGAGGTCGCAGCCTACCTGGGCAAGATCCTCGACAAGCAGGCCTTCGACGGCACGGGCCTCATCTACGGTATGGGCCACGCCGTCTACACGCTGAGCGACCCGCGCGCCGAGGTGTGCCGCCGTTACGCGCGCACGCTTGCCGCCAAGAAGGACCTGGGCGATGAGTTCGCGCTCATCGAGCGCATTGAGCGCCTGGCACCGCAGGTGATGCGCGACCACGGCATGACCAAGCCCATCTGCGCCAACATCGACCTGTACACAGGCTTTATCTACAAGATGCTCGGCGTACCCGAGACGCTTTTTACGCCGCTATTCGCCGTCGCCCGCATGGCCGGCTGGTCGGCGCACCGCATGGAAGAGCTCTTCTGCGCGCACCGCATTATTCGCCCGGCTTATCGCCCGGTTATCGAGCCGCTGGAGTACAAGCCGCTCGCCGACCGCTAGGACGCGGACCGTTATAGAACTCGAGCGTGGCCAGGGAATCACTGCCCTCGGCCACGCTTTTTATGCCAGCAGAAAGGGCTGCATCAAATGATTGTGTTTTCCGATATGGATGGAACGCTGTTGACGAGCGATAAGCAGATGAGCGATGCCACCTGGGCGATGCTCGACGAGCTCGCTCGACGCGGGATTGAATTTGTGCCCTGCACGGGACGTCCGCTGTCGGGCATCTTTGAGCCCATCCTCGCCCATCCCGCCGTGCACTATGCCGTCTGCGCCAATGGCGCCAGCGTCTGGCAGCTCGACGACGATGTGCCCACCGACGCCTCGCGCGCCACGTGCATCTTGAGCCGTCCGCTCGATTGCGGCATTGCCCATCGCATCCATCGCATCGCCGCCGGCCACGATGTGACCTTCGATATCTTCGCAGATGGGCAGTGCTTCCTCCCCCGCTCGCTCTACACGCGCCTGGACGAATTCTGCGGCGGCGACCCCCACATCGCGGCTTCGCTCAAGCGCACACGAACACCGATCGACATGGATATCGACAGCAAGATCGACGAGGTCGAGACGCTCGAACGCATCGCCATGTACTGGCACGACCCGGCCGATCGCGACGCCATCGCGGCTGAGCTCGACACGCTCGGAGGCATTGAGGTCACACGTTCGTACGCCATGAATATCGAGGTCATGGGCGAGGGCGCCACCAAGGGAACGGCCCTCACGTGGCTATGCGAGCACTTAGGCGAGCGTCTCGCCGACGCCTGGGCGTTCGGCGACAACATCAACGACATCCCCATGCTGCAGGCAGCGGGCCATGGCATGGCCATGATCAACGCCGAGCCCGAGGACCGCGAGGCCGCCGACGCCATCACCGAATACGACAACGACCACGACGGCGTCGCCCGCACCATCATGGACGCCCTCGCCTAGCAACAGCAACCCGGCAGGGTAGCTAATTTGGGGACACTCTTCGCGGGGCGCCGCAAGGACTGTCCCCATCTGCCGAATTAGGCGAGACTCTCCAGCACGCGACGGAGCTCCTGCTGGACGGCGTGGTCGCGGTTGCACCCCACCACGCGATCGGCGACTGCCTTGAGCGCGGGGCGCGCGTTTTCCATCGCGCAGCCCGTGCCGACAAAGCGAATGATCTCGTAGTCGTTCATCGAGTCGCCAAACGCCATGACCTCGTCGCGTTCGACGCCATAGTGCTCCATGAGCTGTGCGATGCCCGAGGCCTTCGACACACCGGGCTGCATGGCATCGATCCACGCGTTGCCCGAAGGCGCGAAAGAGAACAGGCCGCCCAGCTCGCGCTGCAACACGTAGGCGTTGTCCATCACGTTGCCGTCATCGCAGATAATCGATGCCTTGATGATATTCACATGCGGATCGGGCAGTCCCCAAATGCGTTCGGCGTTGGGCAGATCTTTGTCGATCTCGCGGACAAATTTGTCCTCGTCGTCGAGCAAAAAGGACTTGGTGCGATCAAAGAGCGCCAGATGCATGTTAGGAAACATCTTGACCGTGCGTGCGAGCTTGCGGACGGCGAGATGCGAATATACCTCGCGATCGACCTCGACCCCTTCTGCATAGACCTGCGCACCATTCGCCGCGACAAAGTCCATTTTGTCGACCACGGGCGCAAAGAACTCGCATAGGCGGTCGTAACGGCGGCCCGAGGACGCAGCAAAGTGCACGCCGCGCTCGCGCAGGGCCTCAATCAGCTCATATGTCTCGGGCGGTACCTGGCTATTCTCATCAAGCAACGTACCGTCCATATCGGATGCAATCAGTTTAAACATAGAAAAGCTCCCTTCGGGCTTGTTGGAATCGAACGTGTATCCGATTCCAACGTACCCAAAGGGAGCTCAAATAAGACTCCGCGGGCGTAAACGTTACAAGGACCTGGCAAATAGCTCACACATGCCAGAGGTCCTACGGTCGCGGCGTCAGGCGACACGCCACCCCGACGGCCAGTCGTTTAAGAACGTCCCCGATGACTAGTCGGCGTAGGTGAAGGTTGTAACGTCAAACATGCCCTCGGGGCGGATGCGGAGCGTTGGGATGACCGGCAGGGGCAGGAAGATGATGCCCATGATGGGGTCGAGCGGCGGCTCAATACCCATGGCGCGCGCCTTGACCATAAAGTCGTCGTGCTGCGCCGCGACGTCTTCGGCAGTGCCTTCGCTCATCAGGCCACCGAGCGCCAGCGGAATGCGCGCCACGACCTCGCCGTTGCGCACCAGCACGTGACCACCCTGGCCCACGGCCTCAACGGCAGCCATCATATCAGCGGCGTTGTCGCCCACTACGCACACGTTGTGCGAGTCGTGGCCAATCGTCGAGGCGATAGCGCCGCCCGTGATGGTAAAGCCGCGCACCCAGCCACGACCGATATGCTTGCCAACAAGACCCAGGCCCGCAGGACCATCGCCGTCGGCGCCCTCGGCCTGCTGTGACACACCGCGGCCGTGGCGCTCAATCAGCATAATGCGGCGCAGGCCCTCGGCGTTCTCGGGGCGAGCCATACCCGTGATGGCCTTACCCGGCACCACGTCGATCACGGCCTCGCCCGGCTTAAAGGCATAGTCGAATACGTCGAGCGAAAGCTTCGGCAGCCTAACAGAGGCGCGCAGCTCATCGGCAAGGGCCGCAACCTCGGCCATCTCGGGTGCGATCTCGCCCACAAAGGTGCCGTCCTGCGCCACCAGGGCACCGGCGGCATATACGCGATGCGGAGCCGTGGCAAACGTCAGGTCATTGAGCACCAGCAGGTCGGCACGCTTGCCCGGGGCAATCGCACCGCGGAGCTCGTGCGGGTCGCGGCATCCGTGGTCCAGACCAAATGCCTCAGCCGTGGAAAGGGACGCCATGGAGATGGCGACCACGGGGTCGATACCGGCCTCGATAGCCACGCGGCAGACATTGTCGATCATACCGGTCGAAAGCGCATCGGAGGGAGCGCGGTCGTCGGTCGCAAAGCAGCAGCGGCGGGCACGGGAAGGATTCTCCAGCAGCATCGGAGACAGGTTGGCCAGGTCGTGGCTGCACGTGCCTTCGCGCAGCATCACGTACATACCACGAGATAGCTTGTCGAGCGCCTCCTCGGGAATCGTCGACTCGTGGTCGGCGATAATACCTGCTGCGGCATAGGCGTTGAGGTCCTTACCGGCAACGAGCGGCGCGTGGCCGTCAACCTGCTTGGACGGCGTCTGGTTGGCAGCATCGATGCGAGCACAGGTCTCGGGGTCGGCCATAAAGACGCCCGGCAGGTTCATCATTTCGCCCAGACCAAAGACATCGCCCGGATGCTCGGCAAAAAACGCCTGCATATCGGCAGCCGAAATAACGGCACCGGCCTGCTCGTCGGGCAGCGCGGGCACGCACGAAGGCATCATGTACTTGATGGAGATGGGTGCGCGGCGGCCGTCCTCGATCATAAAGCGCAAGCCGTCGAGACCGGCAACATTGGCAATCTCGTGGCTGTCGGCAATGGCGGTGGTAGTACCGCGCGTCGCGGCCATGCGAGCATACTCGGCGGGACGGATGTTCGAAGACTCGATATGCAGATGCCCGTCAATAAAACCGGGAGCGAGATAGCGACCCTGGCAGTCGATGACCTCAGTTGCCTCGTAGGTGCCAGCAGCATCGTCGCGACCATCGTAGAGCACGCCGACGATCACGCCATCCTTGACGGCAACGCTACCGGGCGCCACACGCTGGCCGTACACATCGACGATCTGCGCGTTGGCAAACAGCGTGTCGACGGGAACACGCCCCTCGGCGGCCTCGATCACAGACCTCATGACCTCAACGGACATACATACTCCTTTAACCGTAGAAAAAAGCTGCGGAGCGGACAGGCCTTCACCGCAGCAAACCAATAGTCATTGTATGCCCAAAAGGAGGCCGCCAATAACACCCCTTCCGCTTAACGGCACACGCCGCATGGCGCAATGGGGACAGGTTGCTTTGCGCCAATGACAAGGAGTGTCCCAAAGTGCCGGCACAAAAGGATCGTCCCTAAGTACCACCCAAGTGCCAACCACGGAAACGCCGATGTTTTGGTAACGACAGACACTATGACCCAATCCGAGGGCACTAAAAAGATAGGAGCCCCCGCTCGTGACCGCGGGTCGGGGCTGCGACAATGATGTCGAAGTGCCATAGGCGCAGCCGCGCCGCAACGAGGTTGGGAGGCTCCCATGCCAAAGTATTCTACCGCGTTCGGGATGGACGTCCACCTGAGGTCGACCACCGTCTGCGCCCTCGACGCG